>JAIPGM010000009.1 GCA_021735655.1 Candidatus Omnitrophota bacterium
GTTTGCAAAAAGCTATGGCTTTGCCCCCGCAAAGCCGGACGGTGCCTGCACCTACCACCAAGCCCGCTGAAGCACCGACAGGTGCGGAAGCGGGCGGATGCATCATGATATAGAGAACAAGGAAAACAGCATATCGTAAAACCTTAATGATATGTCAGCCAAAAGTCCGAATATAGATATTAGGCATAAGCAGGTATTATAGCAGGATATAGTTAGTTTACAGAGTGGTTTAATAAAATAGTGATTGAAGCCGGACGAGCACAAAGCTTCCTTCAGAAATCATGATTGTTGAGGGAGAAAAATTAAAAAGCAGGATGCCTAATTCGAATAACTAAACATCCTGCTCCAACTCAACTTAATGTTTTTCTCTATGCATTAACTTCTAACTGTCTAGATTTATTCAATAATCCTGCAACCATCCAGGCAATTACAAAAGTAATAATTACCCCTGCCAACCCTGCCAAAGATGTTGCCAATATTTCATTACTTATTACCGGAACTATATAGTCGGGTAAAGGGCTAACAAAATTTGGCGCTGTTTCATGAAGAAAATTAAACTTTCTAGCCACCCATTCTAAACCATCGGGCAAACCACTGGCAAAAGGGCTCAAAACAAAGGCAACAATACCAGAAGCCACGAGGGGAATTATAATGGATTTTTTCTCTAAAGTATTTACCGGATCATGGCCTAAAGCAAAACATGCTGCAACAGTAATTAAACCCTCGCCTATCCCAATAAATGCGTGGGTACCCCACATTGCCCCAATCACCTTGAAAAAGGGAATGATTCCTGAAACAGCTAACTCAATACTGCAAACCAATGTCGCTGCCATTACTGATAACCAAGCAGCAAATCCTAACCCTAACGCATAATGAATATTTGATGTTTGGGATTTTTTAAAGTATGCCTGAATAAACCCGCCTAACCCTGCTCCAACAATAGCCATGTTAAAAATATTTGCTCCTAAAACAGTAAGCCCACCATCAGAGAAAACCAAACATTGAATTGTAGCGACTAAAGCCATAGATAAAATTCCAAAAGGAACACCCAATAAAGCAGCAGCCAATACACCGCCAAGCAAATGCCCGCTCGTTCCTCCACTAATTGGAAAATTCATCATTTGTCCGGCAAAAATTAGCGCTGTAATTGCCGCGAATTTTCCTGCACTGGGCTTAGCTTTAGCAAAAAAAACCTTAAAGGCTGCTAATCCAACACCCACAACACTAACCACTGCCGTAACCGGACAGACCCCACCTTGTAACATCCCATTAGGAATATGCATAAGATACCTCCCTCAATGAAACTTTTCCAATTTAATGGTAATTAAATTGGGATTAGTATAATGAAACCCTCAATAAAACCCCTATTTTATCAAAGGCAAATTCGGCTATATGATTTTTCCAGCACTTACCACAACAAAACCACCTTTTCCAAAACCTCTCTGAGGCTTTTCGATTGAGTCAATCTTGCTTGGCAAGCGAAATATTGTCTGATAATAAGAAAAGCTACTAAACCCTGCAGTTTTAAGTAAAGCTGTTAATTCTTTTACCGTAAGCAAATTGGCCTCCTGGTAAAAAACACTTTTCTTAGTTCGATAAAATTCACCTAAAAAGCTATTTCTATCTATTATGCCTATGATCAGCTTGCCACTATTCTCAAGAACTCTCCATGCTTCCTTAATTACTCCCAGCGGATTATCAACAAATGAAAGAGTAACAATAATCACAGCGTAGTCAAAGGCGTTATCCAAAAAAGGAAGGTCTTCGCCAAGACCCCAGCACACGTTTACTCCTCTTTGTCGGGCAATTTCAATCATATCATGAGAGGGATCGATCCCCATCTGAATTCCTAAAGCAGAAGCAAATCTCCCCGTACCAACACCGATCTCTAAACCTCGCCCTTCTTTAGGAATTACAATCTTAAAAGCTTCAATTTCCGATAAATAAGCAAGTTTATTCCTATCGTACCAAGCATCATATTTTTTAGGATACACTTCAAATATGTTTTTCATACAGCGCTCTGCTCATCAGCTATACTAATCCCATTCTCAACAGCCATTATCAAATCAACAACCTTATTACTTATTAATTCCAATTTAGCTAACTCTGAATTAGCCGTATAGTTATCCCCAGAGTCACTTAACTGAATGACTCGCCTAACAATGACATGGAGCTTGGCGTGGGCTTTTTCAAGCTCTTGCATCTCAGATATCATTCCATACTTTTGTATCCCTTCGGTATATAGCCACTTCCCTAAACTGCATTCATGAGGGGAAACTGCTTCTTCCTCCTGAATACACTCTCCTCCATCAAGAAAACACCTAAGCCTGATATTCCAAATTACATGATCCCTTATTTCTTGAATAAAATTAATTTTTCCCATAATACCGACAAAAAACATTAATATGATTAGAAATCTAAATCTCCCCACCATCCATCATAAAATCTTTTCAAATGTTTGTAGAATTCTTTATCCATGGCATTCCTTTTTACATCTTTTTCTTTAAAAGAGTAGCGATAATTAGTACAATAAACCGAAAGGATATCCCTAGCATGATTAATCTTCTTAATCATCTCTTCGCAGTGTTTTTTATCCTCCTCCTGGCAGCGATCAGGATGAAATTCAAGACTTAAGCTTCGATAGGACTCCTTTATATCATCCAAAGTTGCCATTTCATCCAAGCCCAGTACTTTTCTTGCTTCATCAATTTGTTTAAAATCTGCCATTTGCACTTTCCTTACTCTGAAAAATTTCAGGACTACATCAAATGCAAGGTTTAATTAGAGTTTCAAGTTCTGCCTTCGACAATGCACCCACACCCTTATCAACCACTTTACCCGCTTTAAAAATTACCAACGTAGGAATACTCATAATGCCATATTCAGAAGCTGTTTTTGGCGCTTCGTCTACATTTAATTTACATACCTTTAATTTCCCTTGATAATCCTTAGCTATCTCTTCAACTACCGGAGCGACCATAAGACAAGGCCCACACCAAGGAGCCCAAAAATCTACCAAAACCGGTAAACCCGATTCTAATACCTCTCGCTTAAAATTACTATCATTTACTTTAGCTTCCATTCACCCTCCTTTCTATTCTACAAAATTCTAAACTTCTATTGTCTGTCCTACCTTTACACCGACAAAATTATTTCCATATTCAGCTTTAAATATTTCTATCGCCTCATAACCGGTGCAATGAGTAGGCCCAACTTTCTCGACTCCAATTTCTTTGAGCTTCTCGACTATGAGTTTCACTTCTCTTTTATCCTTATCGATCAAGTGGAATTCGCCCAAAACAAGATAAATATGATCAGAAATATTCGCCTTCACGGTTTCAATAATCTTGATTATCCCCGGATGTGCGCAACCAGTCAAAATAGTTAAACCTTTAGATGTCTTTAAGGTAAGTAACTGCTCAGCTATTGGTTGACCACCATAACTGCCGATTATTTCACCCGTACTATAGATATTTTCGTTCAATTTAGTAAACTGCTTAATATCTGCTAGCTTACCGCCATAAGATTTAACTGTTGTCTTAAACTTTTTGCTGAAAGAACGACAGACATAGACCTTTAATCCTGAGCGCTCCTCCAGTATATCCTCTAATCCACCGGTATGATCCCAATGATCATGAGAAATAACTACTTTTTCTATTTTCGATAGCTTTACTTCCATAAATTCCAGGTTGTTGAATAACGACCATCCCTTTTCACCAGTATCAAAAAGAATTTTTCCATCTACAAGATAAGCCACGCCCCAGCCGGTTAAAAAGTGCTCACCTAAAGAAAAACTATCAAAAAGTATTTTAACCTGCATTTTTCTTTGAATTATATAACAATACTATATCGCCTAACCTACAGCCAGTATGCTCAGCTACTACCTGACACTTAACCATGAATAAAAAGAAAATTGGCCTTTTTTCTTGCGACAAAGTTTCAAAGTTACCCTGGCCCTTGCTGATTATCATGTCGGCGCTACGGTAAATCCGCTTAAATTCTTTTGAGCATAAAGGCAATATTGTTCCCGGGGCATCAGTCCCATTAGAAATTATCCGGCTCACCTTATCTAAACCGCAAACTCTGGCATCATCCAACAGGGCATCGTTTATAATCGGCTTTTCCTTTACCGCATAATAAATAATTTTATCAGGATAAAGTCTTTTTATCTCTTCAATCAAAATCCGGTCAAAAACTGTTTCGCCGGCATTATCAGCTAAATAAAGAATATTTTTAGTTTTTTTAAGGCACTGTTTAAACTCTCGATAATGAAATATTGACTGCTTATCGATGTATTTCTTTTCTTTAGCTAATATTTTTTTTAATTCTTGGTCAATATTCAAATTGTTTTTTACTCCAAAATCTATAATATTGCCGGCAATGGCCAGTTCCACTGACACCAAAAGCCGATTCTTAGAAGAATTTACCTTATTCTTTAATTGCTTATAGAGCTTTAAAGCTAGGCGGTTGCTTGTAGCCTTTATTTTTTTATAAGGGTCATTTCCCGGACTAAGCTTTTTTAACAAGTGATAACCCACACGAGCTATCTCCGGAGGCGTAGAATTAAGAGAAACTTCAGAGATTGTCTTTGCTAAGTGATTAATAATCTGCTTCTGATGTTTCGGACTCAACCCAGCAATCCTGGCTCCTTCCAGAGCCTGCCGAAAAAAACAAGGTATACAGTCTAGATAAGTTTTCATTAAACTTTACCTCGCCTGGCTAAGGTATCTTTATTGCTAATCGGTTTAATATCTTTTTTTGACGCTTCATAGACCGATACCGCAGGCAACCCTTCAAAATATTTTTTTATTCCGGTTAATTCTCCTTTGGGTAACGGCTTCACCCTGCACAGCCTAAGAGGCGTATTAATTTGAACTTCCTCAGGATTAATTTCTCTTATAATCTTTGCAATCTCTTTTGCATATTTTTTATTTTCTTTGATAAACATAACTTGCAATGCTAATTTCCCTTGATATATATTTTTAAATTTTTTTATCGCGAAAACAATATTTTTAAAATAAATGCTTTTTAACGGACGATTAATTACCTCAAAAACTTCCTGCGAACAAGCATCAAGCTTAACTGCAACTAAATCAGCGAGTAATAGGTCTTTCTGGACATCTTCTCTGTGTAATAGAGAAGAGTTAGTTAAAACTGCTATTTTGTTTTTTCGTATTCTTTTAACCGCCCTTATCGCATCTCCCAAATTCTCGGCGATAGTCGGCTCACCTGCTCCAGAAAAAGTAATATAATCTATTTTTACCGGCGGCAATGAGTCTAGCTCTTCAATAATCTTACTGACCGGAACAAAAACCTTTCTTTCATCGCTAAAAAGCAGGGTTTTGCCCAATTGGCAATATATACAATCAAAACTACAGATTTTATTGCCTTGAGAAATTAGGTCTATCCCTAAAGAACTGCCCAACCTCCATGAAGGAACCGGGCCGTAAATATATTTAAATTCAGGCTTCATTTGTCAACGCACAATGAATTTTGACTTTACGCGGTTAGCCGAAAAAAAATCCTTGGTAAATTTTAAGGCAACTTTATGGTCAAAGAACTTACAGGAAAAAATATTAATATAAGAAATACGCCAATGCTCACTGAAATGACCAGTTATCGAGCTGGTTTCAATAAATTGTAAAAGTGAATAACCGCTAGTCTGAGGTTTTTGCAAACCAAAATACGGAAGATGCAACTTACCATATTTCTCCATATCAATTAATTCACAAAGACGGTCGACATATGCACTGATTTTTTTCTTAGACTTCATAGTTTTTAAATCACAATCATATAAGTCCATAATCAGTTCGTACCCGAATGCCTTTTGATCCATACCCGCCTCCTTTAAAAATTAATTAATATTTAAAAACGTAATAAATAACCGGCTATTGCTCGATAAAGCGTACTTACTGCAAGTATTGAGCAGTGCAGATGGTCTTCGGGTAAACCTTTCAACCTTGTGATCACTTCTCCCGCAGAGACTGTCAACGCCTCGTTGATTGTTTTACCATAAGCCAGATTAGCGACCATTGCAGCACACGCCCTTGTTGCGCCGCAGCCATCTGTATAATATTTAATATCGGTAATCTTTCTATCTTCTATCACCAAATAAAACTCCATCGAATCCCCGCAAGGCCCTTTTAAGTATGACGAAGCTGTAGGATCGCTCATTCTGCCAAAAAACTTCGGATCATTTAAAAGACTTACAAACTCTTTAGGGTAGCCAGTAGTTTCTTCCTTGTTACTTGAATTTTTCATATAGATACCCTCCGAAATTATCTATTTATGCCGACACGTATTTATTTTTATCTTTAAAACTTGGCTCTCTTGGCCCGTCAACCGGCAGCTTAGACTCACTGATGAATGCCTTAAAACTTCCTAAACGAACAGATTGCCCGCTTGGCTTATTTGAAAAAAGGTATTGCTTCTTCGTGTCTAATTTTTTTATAAGTTCATCTTCAAAGGCATATGCCGAAACAAAATCCATTCCATTTTTCGTTAAAACAAAAACAGGTATTTGCCGAGAAAGTTGCATTATAGCCGCAGGGCCGATCATCTGTCTTATATCAAAAGAAGCGCAACTCCAGACTAAATCAGCGTAATCACGTATCATGTTAATTTTATCTTTAGCTATACCGGTCGTACATATTGCCAATGAAATTATTCTAATACCGCTTTCTTTTTCTAACGAACGTAATGCTTTTAAATTCTTAGCTGAATGACCACATATAGTAACCGCAATAGTCTTATATCCTGCTTTTATCGCGCCTTCAACTCCCCGTACCTGATCAATAAGCGCGTTTTCAAATATCATCTGACAGCCAGCAGCCTTAAGTTTCTGAATAATCGCTTTAATCGGTGAGGTTAACAATAAACTATTCATTCGGGCGCCGATGCCTTGTACTATTTCCGGTTTATCGGTAACAACCGTCCCCGCCCCTTCGCAAACTACAACTGCCGAATCTATCGTACCTTTTTTTAACGCGAACATGAGCATCTCTGAAGCGCCATATGGTATCGTAACATCATCATATGAAATTTTTCTCTCATCCGTAAAAAAACCGTAGTCTTTTATTTTTGACTCAATCACTTTTTTTATAGAATTTTTAATGGCTTCCTTATTGTTGCCCCGAATACCACTAAAATCCTTATATAGGTGCTCGGCCAGTGGGCAAAAAGCAAGTGTTGGCTCGGTAATATTAATGACCTTCCCAGAAGATACACTCACAAACGATGAAAAATATTTTAATATATGGATATCCCGTTTATCCATAAAATCCTTATTCTAAACTTGTAATTTTTCCCAAATTTTGCGAATCTCACCCTTAACTACCGTATCCTTATATTCAATAATAGTCTTACCCTCAACCATAGCTTCTACCACTGTTTTATCAAATCTGACTTTACCGGCTAAGGAAATTCCACTCTTTAGGCAATGTTCTTCTATTTTTTCTGACATATCCAAATTTAAATCATATTTATTAATTACTAACCGCGAAGGGACATTAAAATGTTTAGTTACTTCTATAACCCTTAACGCATCATGCAAACCGGATAAGGTGGGTTCAGTTACTACTACCGCGCAATCTATTCCAGAAAGCGAGGCGATAACCGGACATCCTATACCTGGGGCACCGTCAATGATAACCCAATCACAATTATTCTTCTCGGCCAGTTCTTTTGCCTGTTTTCTCACCAATGAGACAAGCTTGCCTGAATTCTCTTCAGCGATTCCAAGTTTAGCGTGCACCATCGGGCCAAAGCGAGTTTCGGAAATAAACCACTCTCCGGCAATATTCTCTTCCATCTTAATAGCGCCAACCGGACAAACATGATAACAAAAAGTACATCCTTCGCAGGAAACCCCATCTACAGAAAAATCTTCACTTATAGCAGAGAAACGACAGACTTCAACACATTTGCCGCATTTAACACATTTTTCCTTATCAATAACGGCTGTTTTGCCACTTCTGAATTCATGTTTTTCTTTGACCGACGGCTTCAGCAAAAGATGCAGATCCGCTGCGTCCACATCGCAGTCAGCCATAACTTTATTTTTCGCCAGTGCCGCGAAGGCTCCGGTAATTACAGTCTTGCCTGTCCCGCCTTTTCCACTTATTATGACTATTTGCTTCATGCAGTCTCTCTTACATTTTATCTGACGCGTTTTGAGCCGCCAAGACAACCGGATACATAGTTGGAGCAGATGTTAAATAGGGGTGAGTTGCCATTTGCAATGTTTCTAACTCGGTTATCGAGACTCTCTGTTGAATAGCCATACCAATAATGTTGATTATTTCCCCCGCTGATATGCCTCCAGCTACCTGCCCACCCATAAAAATACCTGATTGTTTTGAAAAAATAAGTTTTACCCTTATTTTGTTTGCTCCGGGAAGGCTTCCGGGATGTTTATCAATACTCTCGGTATTTCCCGAAACAATCTCAAATCCCTCTTTCTTGGCACTCATTTCGGTAAGACCGGCTGAACCCAAAACCAAACCATCCACGTAAGTTGAGTAAATCGCTATTGTCCCCTTATTTTCACGCACAACCTTTAATTGGTATAGATTTGCTCCGGCAATCCTCGCCTCAGCAGTAGCAGTAGAAGCAAGCATAACTGGTGTGTCTTTTCTCGTGTAAAAATCTCGTTTTCCGGCACAATCACCCACAGCAAAGATATCGGAATCAGCAGTACGCATATACTCATCCACCCATATACCCTGGCCTCTTCCTAAATCCAAACCTGCTTCGGTCGCTAAGGCTGTATTCGGACTAGCGCCTATCCCTAAAATAACGCTATCCACTTTAAGCTCTTTTCCGTTTTCAAACCGCACACCCTCTACTCTTTCCTTCCCTAAAAATTCAACCACTTTAGTGTCAGTTAAAATGGTGACTCCTCTTGACTTTAACTTCTCTTCAACCAATAAAGAAAATTCCTTATCAAAAGAATTTGCCAGTAAACACGGAAGAACCTCTGCTAAATATACATTAACACCGTTTATTTTTGAAATCTCATCAGCAAATTCAACGCCGATAAATCCTCCCCCCAGAACCAATACATCCTTAGCTTTTTTTAATTCCGCTACTGTTTTTTTTAAATAATCCATTTCTTTATATATCGGGTAAACTCCCTCTTTATCAATTCCAACTATTGAGGGCTTAATCGGCACCGAACCAGGGGCAAGGACCAATTTCTCATATTCATATTCTTCGCCACTTTTAGCGGTTACTTTTTTTAGGCTACGGCTTATCTTTACCGCCTCATCAATAACGATTTCTATATTATTCTTCTTAAGAGCGTCAAGCCCCAACTTATTGTCATCGGGATTTTTAAGGCTCCAAAACATATAAGGAATACCACAAGGAATACAACCGTTAATCACATTTTTCATAACTAAGACATTTTTATCCGGATAATATCGCTTTGCCGTGATCGCACTCACCAACCCAGCTGGTCCACCGCCAACAATAAGAACATCCACTTTTTTAGCCATAAAGTATACTTCTCCTTTATAAAGATTCTAGCATTACACAGAGTCCATAAATTACATCAATGTTATTGTCACGACAAAATTTTATCGCAGTTTCATTTTCAGCTCCCGGTTGAAGCCAAACTCTTCTTATAGATTTTTCCCGACATTCCTTTACTATCGCCTCGGTAACCGAAGGAGGGGTAACCAGATTAGCAACATCAATATTAAAAGGAATATCGCTTATACTTTTATAACCTTTTACTCCGTCGACATCATTTAAACGGGGGTTAACCGGATATGCCTCATACCCCCTTTTTATCAAAGTCCTCAAAATTTTATACGCGTATTTAGTTTCATTTCTGAACGAGCCCACGACCGCAAATTTCTTCTGCCTTAAAAAATCCTTAACTAAGTTTTCCATCTTTAATCTTATTAAAAAGCTGCTCAAAATCTTTTCTGTATTCGGGAAAGGCTTTTACAATCGGCTCACCTTTTGAATAGGTAATTGCTATCTCCTTTTTAAAAGGTATCCGCATAAGAATAGGAACATTCTCCTTTTGGCAATACTCATCTGTTTTATTGTCCCCCAAATCCGAGCGGTTAATCACGACCCCAAAAGACACTTTCAGCTTTCGTAAAACTTCTACAGCCAGCATTAAATCGTTCAACCCAAACGGCGTTGGCTCAGTAACCAACAGGCAAAAATCACTTCTCTTTATAGTCTCAACCACCGGGCATGATGTACCAGGAGGAGCATCAATAATAACCGTACCTGTTGGATCAATATACTTCTTGATTTGCCTTATGACCGGCGGCACCATTGCCTCTCCGATATTTAGACGTCCATGTATAAACTGCATAGAACCAACCTCACCAATCTCGATTTCACCAATCTCTTTATTAACTTCCTTTATCGCCGCTTGGGGACAAAAGTAAGTACAGCTTCCGCAGCCATGGCAAAGGTTCGAAAAGACTAAAATGTTTCCCTTCCTCTCCTTGGATTCGGCTATCACCGCGATAGCATTATAAGCGCATACCTGACGACACTTGCCGCAATAATTACACTTTGCTTGGTCAATTTCCGGAACCGGGATAAAAACTTTTTGGATACTGCTTATGGTCGGCTTCAAAAAAATATGTGCGTTGGGCTCTTCAGCGTCACAATCTAAAAACTGCACCCTCTCCTTTATAGAAAGTGCCAAATTGACCGCTATTGTAGTTTTTCCTGTCCCGCCTTTTCCGCTGGCAATTGATATAATCATAAATTTACATAAGTGAGTGGCAAGCTGTCACTATTTCCTGAAACTTACTGGAATACGTTTCTATGCTAAAATCTTTTCTCTGTAAATATTTACCTATATCGTTTAAGTTTACCGAGCCTGCCTTATGAGTTCTCCCTTCGCTCTCATGAATCTTACCGATTAGTTTTAACCCCTCTTCGTTAAAATCACTCAAGATAAATTTACCTTCAAAACTAGTTACTCTGATAAGTTCATCCATTACTTTATAAGGATTTTCGAAATGATGAATAGCGTTGATTACAAATACTGTATCAAAACTTGCATCTTTAAAGCTAAATTGTTCGGCATTTTCTATTTGAAAATTTACCAATTTTGCAAAACCAAAATATTTTATATTCCGTCTAGCATAATCTTGTTCTTGATACGAAACGTCAACACTAGTAAAATTATACCCTGCCTTAGCTAACTCAACAGTAAAATAACCTTTTCCAGTCCCCACTTCTAGAATATCTCCATCGAAAGGGCATGATTTCTCTAAAATAAATTTACGCTCTTTTTCAATATCGTAACCAAAGCTTTTATAAAAATTTACCCTTTCTAAATATCGAGTATAATAATCTGATGTTTTATTTTCCAAAAACTACTCCCTTAACATTCGAGTCGCACATTTAGGACAATTTAATGAATTACACGGAACGCTTGCCTGATGAGATAATTTCGCCCCACAGCTTGGACAAATACAATTTCCACTTGGGCCAGCACCAGGACTATTGCCACCATTGCGCCCCCTACCGCGCCCCATTCCTCTACCTGTCCCTGAACCTTGACCGAAAGGACCTGTCCCATCTCCTCTTGGCATTTTATACCTCCTTAATTTTCGAAATTTACTAAATTGATAAATTAACTCCTAAAATTCTTAAGGAAGGATCTTAATCTAACTTTATAACGAAATCGCTTCAACCGGGCATTGGCTTAAACAAGCTCCGCAATCTACACATTCTTGACTAATAACTGCTTTACCCTCTTCAATCTTAATCGCCTGTACTGGACACACATCAACACAAGCGCTACAACCAGTACATTTATTATTATCTACTTTAGCCGCCATGCCCCCTCCTTTATCATTTATTACCAAAATGTGAATCTACACTTGGACCTTGGGTTAGTTTAAATTCCCCCCTTTTATACTTCGCTATCACTTCTTTAATTGTTCCCGATACACCAGCAATCACATCAAGGCCTGCTGCCTGTAAGGTCTGAAAAGCATTTGGTCCAACATTGCCGGTTAAAATTACTTTTACCTGCTTTTCGGCTGCAAGCTGACCCGATTGAATTCCAGCCCCACCCATACTATCTATATTAGGATTCTTAACTGACTCAAAATCCTCTGATTCGGTATCAGCAATAATAAAATACTGACAACGACCAAAGCGAGGATCAACCGTCGAATCTAGGCTATCCCCTTGTGACGTAATACAAATCTTCATAAATTTACCTCCTATTCATGCTCACAGTTATCTTCATCAGGATGATCACAAGCTGTCTTTTCTACGCCATATCCTTTTCCGGCCCCAGGCTGGCAAAGGCTTTCCCCTCCTTTAAGTGTTCCGGCCGTAGCTTGCTTAACTATTTCATCTACTTTTCCGCTAATCCCCATTATTGTTTTTATTCCACTTTCATCAAATAACATTTGAGCCCTTTGCCCCATGCCACCAGCGACAATGGCGTTCACTCCTTTCTCCTTTAAAAACTGAGGTAAAAACCCCGGGTGATGCCCTGGGTTATCAACCACCTGTTTCCTTATTAGTTTATCACCCTCAAGCTCTACAATAGTAAAGGAAGGACACCGGCCAAAATGAGCTGATACTAAATCACCATCTGTTGAAATTGCTACTTTCAAAATTACCCCCTTATTAAAAATTTACCAAACAAGTAAGAATAAAGATATTTCCTTACCCCTACCTATCTCTTTACACTATTTATTACCTTCAAGTCCAGCATTAGATTCTAATTCCTTAATGCGCTGATTCATAGCTTCAATCTCATCCTGCATCAGCTTCGCTTCGGCTTTTAACTCAACTGCCTCCTGCTGTGGTGTAAGCCCGGGAACATACGGTAATCCAAAATAAGGATTTCCGTAAGCGTAACCGCCGGCTCTTCGCCATCCAAAGCCTCTTCCAAGACCCCTTCCTAATCCACGACCTCTGCCAAAAAATCCACCTCTGACCGGACGCTGCGCACTTCCTGCCGGCAATGCACAATAGCCTCTTGCCCCACCGGTCATCGAGCCTAACCCTTGAGGACCTGTTCCATCGAAACCTGGCATTTAAATCACCTCCATTTTTTGTTAATGATAATCATTTTCATTAATATTTTAAAAAAAATTACTCCTCCTTTTTACCTTTACATTTATCACATAACCCATAAAATTGGATAACGTGATCGTCGATTTTAAAGTTATATTTTTTAGACAATCCTTTTTCTGTCTTCTGTAATAGTTCAATTTCATCTTTAATAAAATCAGTATAGTCAATAACCCTTCCACAATTCCTACATACTAAATGATGATGATGATGCCGTTGGCCTTTGGGGCCCTGGTTTAACTCATAGCGTGCTCTTCTATCTCCAAAATCTGATCTAATTACCAAGCCCATTTGAACAAGCAATTCAAGCGTACGATACACAGTAGTTAAGCCAACATTGGGATAATCCTTATGAACCTTTATATATACATCCTCAGCACTAACATGTACAGAGGTTGCACCTAAAACGTCCAAAATTGCCCTTCTCGGAACAGTAAACCTATAACCACATCCTTTGAATTTGCCTTGCCACCAGCTAGGCCCTCTTTTGCATCTACCTTGCACTACTCCTCCTTATTGATAATGGTTTCCATTTCTAATATAACATTCATCTCAAAGCTTGTCAAGGTGGTTTTTCAAAAAAATACTGTCTCAGGAAATCTAAATATACAAGAATAGTAAACTTTAGGGAAAGGTTTAGTAAAATAGCGGCTTGAAACCGCCCAAAGCGGCGAAGCCCAAGAACAAGGACAACTTTCGAGTGCCTGCCGGCAGCCAGGGATCGGATATTCTTAAGCACCTAAGTTTGGAAAAAGATTCGGCTCTTGCCCCGAGATCAACTTCTGATTATCCGAAACATAAAATGCAAACTATTGCATTTGTTTTACAGATGCAATAAGGGCTAAAACACCTTTGCCAATTAGCCATGCAATAGCGATAACTATAACCGCAATGATAAATGGTTTTAGAGATCCGGTGCTTGGTTGCAATGAATCTTTCTTGTCTGCCATGTCTTTACCCCCTTCACTTTATTACAGCTTATCGACTATCTGATACAAAACCCCTCCGGCAATATCAGGCTTTGGAAAAACATATTTGCGCGCGGAAATTGTTATCTCAGTCTTGTTATCCGACTCCCTCCTGAGTTGAATCGCCACCATCGCACCCTGTATATTCGCTTTAATGGCTCCGTTTGCCGCATCCTCTTTGGTTAATTTTCCAATCCGTTTTACTACCTCAAGGCTTACTTCATACACATGTTGAAAGCTGGCATCCGTGGTTTGCTGCACACTATCCTTACCTAAAAATGTTGCCGCGATACCAACCGGCAAGGCCGCCACTCCAGACAACATAACAAGGCCGTATATCTTAGCGGCTTTTATCCCCGCAGCCTTTACCGGTTCCACAAGGATCAAGACAGCCAGTTGTTGCGCACTAGTAATACCTTTATAGCTTTTATGAATATTAACGTCCTGCACTCGCACAGCCGGCTCCGTGCCTACTGAATAATCTTTATAAACTATTTTTCCAATGCCTAGAGTCAAGAGATCGATTCGCATCGGCATAGGCTTAGACGGCTTTGGCGCCTGCACCACCTTTAACGAATCTACATTGAGCTCTCCTTCTTTGTTCTTCATGAGCCCCATCTCATCTAACTCAACCTCCACAAGTACCAAGTGTAATTTTTGTTTAAAAAGGGCAGCGCGGTCATAGATAACGTTTATTTTCGAGCAAGAGACAAGTATGCCCTTAGGAAACCCACTTGGATTGTATATTTTGAGCCCGGATATACGTATAGATGATTTTAAAATACTAAATGAAAAACCATCCATATGGACCGGCACTCCGGTAATGCGAGAGGCGGCAGTTGTCACCACAGATTTAATTATCGGATTTTTAAAAACTATGATAGATACTAAAAGAACTACTATTACTCCTAGCACTATAAGAAATTTCTTCATAAGCACCCCCCTATCCCGCTGATTCTATTTTCAATAGAGTCTTTCTTACTTTCGAGCTAAACCAAAAGCCCCGCCTATGCCGGCGACAAATCCGCCAATCAAAAGCCAGAGCGCCCTGTCTGTAGACGTGTCCGCGAAAAAGCGCGCTACATCGGCACTAGCCGAGAGATAGACTTTATTTCATGCTTAAAACAATATGATTATTTTTTATTTCTGGCAAAATCTCGGCAAAACGCATCATCATCTCATCAGTAGACTTTAATCTAGAAACTTTCACCTTATTTTGGTTTAGCTTAACCATACAACCGGTTTCTTCTTCAATGATCTTCTCAATAGCTGCATAAGTGTAATATTTGGGATCAAATTGTACCTGTTTTAAATTTTTTATATCCAAAGAACTTCTATGAGTTCCAGGAAGGTAAATTGTTCCATTGTTGAAATCAACCGCGTAAGCAATGACACCAGGAATTATAAAAAGCAATAAGCAAAGCCCATCCATAACTGCAACTCCCGCATCAATCCTCCCAGCCTTCTGTCCTTTGCGTTCAGGATACATAATAGTCCCACATCCTGACAACTGAACAATTAAAATAGCGTAAAACAAAACATGTAACATTTTTGATAACTTCTTAACCATAAATCCTCCTTTACTTTTTTAACTCAACCCTGCTTTTCCTCAATAATCATTTTATGCATGCCTTACAACAAGACGTGTCAAGCCAACTAAGATCACAGCGCCACCAAGTGCCACTAAAAAGGCACCAATTGAACTACTACCGGTAGATAACCCGATTTCTCTGGCTATCCATCCGCCAAGCATAGCCCCAAAAATCCCAATCACAATATCTCCGATAATTCCAAAACCCCGACCGCTGACAATCAACCCTGCCAACCATCCAATCGCTCCACCGATAACGAGAAACCATACCCACTGTCCTATTGTGTTATGCTCCATACCTCTTACCTCCTTTTTTTACGGTCTATTGAAAAAGGCCGCATTGTCGTCAATAAACTACAAGTCACATCCACGGATTTTTTAAACGAACGAAATTCCTTTTCTCTTTTTTATATCACACCTATTCCGTGGAGCTTTCTCACCCCCTAATAATTCCTTTAAAAAATTCTTAAGGAAATCAGTTGTCGGTGACAGCAAACATTCAATGCGTTCGTTTTAAAATAGAGTCGCATAATTCGAATAATTTTTCTTTAATTAAAATTTTGTATTATTGAAGCATCGCTCCAGTTATAATTTGTCTCTAAAAGCAAGATAGTCTGAATCAAAGCTAGATGCGAATACCCCTGAGGAAAGTTACCGGTCAAACGGCCGGAACTTATTTCCACATCCTCAGAGAAAAGACTAAATTTATTCAGACAGCGTAAAATATTTTTCAGCATTTCCCGACTGGTTTTTTCTTCTCCGATCAAATATAAAGAATTTATCATCCAAAAGGTGCAAACGATAAAGGCGTTTTCCGGCTGACCGAATTCATCCTCTGAAATGTAACGAAAAGTAAAACCGGACTTGGTTAGTTCTTGATATGTTTTTTCCACAGTCTTAATCATTTTCGGATCGCTCTTTTCCAGAAAGCCGTAATGTAGCATCAAAAGATTAGCGGCATCTAACTCCTGAGCACCATAACACATCACAAATGACTCGCGAGCCTCATCCCAACCGTTTTCTAGTATATCTTGCTTGATCTCCGAAGCTACTTTTAACCATTTTTCGGCATTACTAGGCCTTCCAATAAAACTAGCAATCTTTGCAGCCCTATCCATAGCTACCCAACTCATAACCTTCGAATGAACATAATGCCTTAATTCCCCCCTACGCTCCCATATTCCATTGTCCGGCTCTCGCCATTTTTTCAACACATTATTTGCTAAATCCCTAACTACTGTCCAAATTTCTTCATCTATCGTAGCCTTTCCTCTGCGATTGGTTATAAGGTACGTATAGATAGCCTCAATGAGCTGGCCATAGATATCATTTTGCACCTGTCTATAGGCATCGTTACCGATTCGTACAGGCTTAGAACCCTCATAGCCGGCCAGATGATCTAATATTTTCTCGGTCAATAGCCTTTCGCCATTTATTCCGTACATAACCGATATATTCTCGTGTTTCAGTAACCTTCGGTTTAATACAAAATTCATATAGCGCTGCGCCGAACGCATATGCCCGATTCTAGTATATAAATCTACAATCATTGAGGCATCCCTTATCCAACAATATCGATAGTCCCAGTTCCGATCCTTGCCAATTATCTCCGGCAGCGATGTTGTCGGCGCTGCAATAACAGCCCCCGAACGCTGATAGGTAAGAAGCTTGAGGGTGATAGCTGAACGGATAAGTAAATCTTTATACTTTGAGGGAACTTTTGTTCGATATACCCAATCCAGCCAGTAAGTCTTTGTCTTCTCGTATTCAATATATATCTTATCCGTATCGATGTCTTGTAGCTTTTCGTGATAAGAAAAAAGCAAAAAAGAAGTGCCCTTCAATTCCATGGGCTCTGAGCTCATTATTTTATTATAGTCTAAATTACTATATAAATAAAAACTTGCGTATTCACCTTTCTTGGAGGTAATCTTTAAATGATTATTTTCTAAGACAATCTCGCAATCACTAATGGCATAATTCGGCTTTGGTTTCAACTCAACGATAATTTTTGGATTACCAGAAATAAGCAAAATATCCCGGTGAATCTCCGGTGGACAGTAATACTCGTCTCTTAAAGTAAAAAAACGAGGCATATAATCCCTTAATTCAAAAACCCCATCTTCTGTAGTAAAAATGGTCCGAAGGATCGGCGTGTGAACAACATAATGTTGTTCTACTTTTATTATATTCGCAGCGGATATCTTGAAATATCCTCCTTTATCTTGGTCTAGGATTTTAGCAAATACCGATGGCGAATCAAAAAAAGGAAAACACAGCCAATCTATACTGCAATCACTAGAAATCAAAGCCGAGCTTGTGCAATTTCCGATAATCGCATAATCGTAGTTTTTCATTACCTCACCTTTTTAAATATCATAAAAAAAATAGACTACCTTGGAATCAATAAAGATTCATCAAGTTTTATAATTAATTCAGTACCTACAGGAAGCTTTATCTCTTTTCGACCTGACAATAAAGCAGCGCTTGCACTCGAAACAACACCAATAGCAAGCCCTTTTTCAGCACCATTCTTACCAAGAACTTCTTTTCCGACTAAACTCCCCATAACTCCGCTAGCGCCAATTATGGCTAAATCTTGCGCGGCTTTACCGGGTATTTTAATAACTTTTACGCCTTCATCAGTATCAAGGCTGGCTACAACAGGAATAATTACTCCGGAAAATAAGACTACCTGATCAAGCAATAAAAGCAAGCTTGCTTTATCGCCTAATTTTTCAAATTTTGTGGCGCTTTTGACCAAGCCTCTGATTTGTACGCCTTTAGCCAATACAACCCTATCCTTATAATTAAGATCTTCTTTTAATTTAGTAATGAAGATATCGCCGCGTTTATTGCTATTAGAACTGAGAGGTGCCCCTAAAACAACGGTGAGGTTAACTCCTTTCTGAATCTGATATCCTTCTTGGGTTTCTTGTACCTTTTCAACTAATGGCTCACATCCTAACAAAGATAAAACCAAAACTATAGACATTAATCTAGCTAAACTTTTCATTCTTTATCGCCTCCTCCGGTAACTTTTCCTATAAACTTAACTCCTCTGCTAATAAAAGAATAAGGATAAGATGCTATTTGGAATAATCCTGCCCCTGAAGAAAGACTTCTTATCGGCCTTTTAATAGCATCGATAAATTCGGCCCGAACCGCTTCATCATCTATAACACCTTCTTCCTTAACCATTGTCAACCGATGAAGGGAATACAGGCCGACAAGAAAAGCCAAAGCAAAAAAGAAATCCCAATGCTGAAAATTAAGTGCCTGGAAAATCAACTCTCTGCCAGGAGAAGACCACTTAAAAACTAAAGATAAATTACGGGCAGCAAAGAAATCAGCAAACTTACCTCCCAAAATAGGCGCTATGCCGGCAGCAAAGGAATTAACCAAAGTATTGGTAGCTAAATAGGCAGTTGCCTGACCTTTCGGGGCAAGCTTTAATCCGATATTACCGGAAGCTATGGCTATGCCGGCGGTAGCAATGCCCATTACTATATGGATGACTACTAAAATTGGCAAAGTTAAAAAGTATTTCTCCGGCATAGTGGTAAATGTCCAAGCAAGAATGCTAAACATAAATAAAGGGCCGCTTACCGCTAAAACTGACTTATTGCTAAACCGATCAGCCCACTTACCCCATAAAGAAAGAAAAGTAAAGTTAAATACCTGACTGACTATACTTAAAAACACTATCATCGACATACCTAAACCCAGCTTAGTCAACATATATACGGTAAAAAAAGGTGCCGCCAGGTTAACCGCAAAACTCCAAGAACCTAAAAAAAACATTAAACGCCTAAAATTTATATCCTTAAACGGCTGAGTGAGAAGTTTTAAAAAATCTGCCTTTTCCGACTGCATGGCCGGTTCAGGCGTCCGGGATAAAAAGATAACACCAACTATCCCGATAAGGAAAGCAACCGCAAAAAGTCCGGAATAAGCATATATTTCAACATCAGGGAAACTCCTTTTCCAAAAATCAAGAAACATACTTGCCAAAATGCTGACAAAAACTCCTAAAAATGTTGCAACCCTTAATCTCTCGGAAAAAAATGTTCCCATCTGATTTTCAGGAACTAAATCCCGCATCCAAGAATTCCAGGCACAACCGCCGATGCCTCCGAAACCGGAAGAAAACAAAACCGCGACAATAAGAACTGCCAGCCCTACTGAGGGTACAAACAAAAACGGACTCAAAGCAATCAATAAAAAACCAAACCGACCGATTAAGGCCGAATAAATCGCAACCGTTTTTCGGCTACGGATTTTTTCAATCAAAAAAATTGCCGGAATCTGAACAAACTGCATCAAGGCCGGAATTGCGGCAATAAGCCCAATTTGAAAATTTGAAGCTCCCAACTTTACGGCAATAGCAACCAGGAAAACACCACCAGTCAAAACCCCCATCAAATGGCTCATTACACCATCGGCAACAACTGATCTTAGCCCGATTTTAAGCTCTTTTTCGCTAATTTGCTCTTGAGTTTTAAATCTCATATTTTATTTACATTACTATATAATTTATCTTTAATATTCTCCAGCTTACCAAAACAAATAAGTCTATCACCAAGAATTACTTTTGTACTTGCCGAAGGATTAGGAATTACCTCGTCACCTCTCTCAATAGCCAAAATATTTATACCTTCTTTACGCAAAGCTGTATCAAGCAGTGATTTATCTAATATCGAGCTGTCCTTATAAACTTCTATACTCGATACACCGTAGCCTCCGGTAGCAACTAGAAGTTCTTCAAAAGATACTGCTTTTATTATATCTCTTTTAACAATCCTGGCCCGTAAGGCCTTAGTAATCCTTTGGGTAAGCCTAGAGTGAGTAAATATACGATAGGTAAAATAAATCCCTAAGCAGACAATAACTAAATTAATCCAAGGCAGAAGGCGATAAGGAATAATTAAATCTAAAAAAGGTATTTTAAATTGTGGTAATAACATATTCGGCCGTAAAGTATTGGCAAAGGTAGCAATCATAGTAACCAGCCCGGCATTACCTAATATAATCAAAGCCGAAGCTATGCGCCGCCGCTGGGGGTTACCCACCACTAGCTCCGACTCTTTAGTAGTAAACCCAGTTCCCGAAAAACAAGATAATGCCTGAAACTTAGCCAACGACCATTCAAGACCGGTAAGCTGAAAAGCAATAGCCCCTATCCTGACTGCTACAAAAGATGCAACCACAACTACCAAAAATAACATTAAGTTCATGTTATCCTCCTGATTAAATCCACTTCTTGCGCCGAAAATAAATAAGCATAGTTAAGGCAATTAAAATCATAATTCCCCAAGCACCAAAATAGCCGAATTTCCAGCTAAGCTCAGGCATATTCCAAGGTGATATCTTAGGATCAAAATTCATGCCGTAAATACCAGCCACGAAAGTGATCGGGATAAAAATGGTAGCAATTATAGTCAAAACCTTCATAACCTCATTCATCTTATTACTTACGCCAGACATATATATATCAAGCATCCCGGAAACCATATCCCGATAAGTCTCGACGGTATCGATAACTTGAATGGTATGATCATAGAGATCACGCAAAAATATACGGGTCGGTTTTGCTATCAGCTTTGATTCGCTACGTTCCAAAGCATTAACTACCTCACGCAAAGGCCAGACTGATTTGCGCAAGAAAATAATGTCCTGTTTTGAGCGATGAATCATTTGCAAAGTCTTAGGTACAGGATTAGCGATAATTTTCTCTTCCATCTCCTCTATTTTTTCACCAATCTTCTCCAATATCGAAAAATAATTATCTACCACTGAATCTAGAAGGCTATAGGCAAGGTAATCAGCGCCCATTTTTCTAATTCTACCCTTGGCCTTACGAATCCGCTCGCGGATCGGGTTAAATACGTCACCTTCTTTTTCCTGCAGAGAAATAACAAAGTTATTCCCAAAAATTAAACTAACCTGTTCCGAAACAACTTCTTTGCTCTTCTCCTTAAACATAAACATCTTTAAAACCACAAAAATATACTTATCAAAATCTTCATACTTAGGCCTCTGGCCAGTGTTAACAATATCCTCCATAGTCAAGGGGTGCATTTCAAACCGCTCCCCTAACTTAGTAATTATTTCTGTATCGTGCAAACCGTCGATATTCACCCAGGTAACCGTGGGGGTATCTTTGAAAGGAAAAACTTCTTCAATGCTCTTAACTTCTTTTTCTTGAAAGTTCACCGAATCATAATCAATTACCGATATCTTCACTTTATCAATTTTTCTTTCCCCCACGTGAACTAAATCACCGGGAATATGTCCGGCAGTTTTAGATAATTTTTTTAGTAATTTAGCCATAAGTCCCTCCCAAAAATTTAATCTTCAGTTACGCCTTATTCCGACCATAATAAACAAATCACCCCTGTGATCACAGCAAGGACACATTCGGCCTAAACCTTTTAATCTTAGTTTTTGGCCATTCTTCGTACCTGGATTTATCTTTAAAGTAATCGCTCTACCATCAGTCATTTTAAACTTTACTTCACCACCGCGATTAGCGATATTTACCGGAACATTTAAATTAGCGAGGGTGTCGGTATCAACCTTCTGAAAAGAACCGGCATTATTAAAGTCATACGTTGTATATTTACCACCAGCATGACTGCCGGCTGAATGCACATCTTTAAAAATATCAGCTAAATCATCAAAAAAGAAATACTGACTGCTACTTCTTCCTGGCCTTGATTTCTTAGCGCCGATATCCTGGAAATGTTTCATTAAATCATCAAAATCAAATCCAGTCTGAGAAGCAAAATCCCCGGAGCCAGGGCCGCTCCTGAACGTATAGGTCCCTTTTTTATAATCATCATATTCTTTGCGTTTTTTAAGGTCTCCGAGAACATAATAAGCGGCAGCGACATCCTTAAACTTTTCTTCGCATTCTTTCTTCTTCTCTTCCGGGCAACGGTCAGGATGATACTTAAAAGCAAGCTTTCGGTATGCCGATTTTATCTCTCCCTGGCTGGCCCGCCGATTAACTCCCAAAATTGTGTAGTAATCTTTGGTATTCATTAGCTATATTCTAAGTTTTCCGATTGGAAGATCTTCTTCCGATAAAGAAACCCAGGGAAAAACCGATGACTATGACTAGCGGCAACAAGATAATCCGTGACATGCTTAATTTCCAGAATAAAAATCTCAAAGTAACTACTTGCGTATTCTGCAGTAAAATAATTAATAATAAACACCCTAGCACTAATAGTATTATCCTCTTTAGTTTCATTATTGCTACCTCCTTAATAATGGCGATTTTATGTCTGTCTCAAAAATAGCTGAAATGACCTAGGTGGTAAATTAAATGAATAGTTATCAGTTACTATATTGAACTTTTTCTTGTTATTGTCAATGTTTATGAATTTTCCCTGTATTGTCCTGGAATCAACCTCAACCTGGATTGATTCGGTACACTTATTAAATACCGCGATACCGTCACCTTCCCGGCTAAATATAAGATGGCATTTTCCGGCTGAAACAATCTGCATAGTCTTCCCCGATAGAAGATTGTGAAATTTTATCATCTTTAGTAAATCCTTGCTCTTGTAAGCATCTTTCCACTGATCAGAATGCATTCCACCTTCTTTTCCTTTATCAGAATAAACTAACGGGACTCCGCCATCTCTGCCAATAATATAAGCATAAGCAATCTTTTCATCTATTCTATTTGGATCGTTAGAATCAAAGATAAGTTGTCTCATCTCCTGATTATTAGGGATATCATGAGTTATGGCAAAAGTGAGACTTCGGAAACGGTCCAGCTGATCCGGTTCTTTTAAAGCTTCCAGACTACCCTCAATACTTAAGGCCTTACGCATTGAATAGAAAAGATTAAAATCATAGACTGAAAAGTCAACTCTCTTTAAAAAATCTTTTAAGAAAATTCTATGTAACTCAGGAATTATCTCAGCAAAAATATATAAACCTCGGGTTATCTCCTCGGTAAAAACTTTTTTAATATGTTCTATCGACATATGCTTAGCCGCATCAATCCGAAACCCGTCAGCACCTATTTTTTTTAAAGCCCTAAGGTATTCTTTTTGGGCAGAAATCACCCTTTGACTGTCAGGATCTAAATCCGACAGGCCGGTATCAGTCTTGTGGCTAAAATCCTCAGCTGAAAAGATATCCTTTGATAAATCACCATATAGACGATTTCTAGCAAAAACTGGATCTTGCTGATACTGGTCTAGAATATCTTTACCAGGAAAATCCAAATTATCATCTCTACGATGAGCCATGTGGTTAAAGACTACGTCGATATAGATTTTTAAATTATTTTTTTTTAAAGTTTGAATCAAAGAGGTTAATTCTTGCAGATTGCCCAAAGGCGAGAATATAACTCGGTAATCTAAAGGTTGATAGCGATAAAACCACTCTTTACCCTGACTAAAGGTAGGCGGCGAAATAAGTATGGCGGAATAACCAAAGCTGCTGATCTCTTTTGCTTGTTTCTCTATTTCCTTAAATTTCCAGTTAAAAGCATGTAAAATGACATTACCCATTCAACCTCAATCAGAAATATAGCTAACATACCACTTATGATTCTTCTCTAATTTTCTTTTCTCAACCTCTCAATAAGCCTTTTAGTTGAAAAACGAACCTCTCTATTAGAGCATTATTTCCGTATTTATCTATCGGTATTGCTATTTTCTTTTTAAAAACGAACTATTATGTTTTCGTAAAAATCTTCTATGCGGATTGCCTAGAGGGAACAGATTATTTTCAGTTACAAACTGCATATCTTCTATGGTATAAAAAGCATTAGGATTGAATTTCTTTATTATTTGTATAACCCTTTTTAAATTCTTGCGTTTAACCACACTAAAAATAACTTTAACCGGTCCATCTTTACCTTGAGCATTAATACTGGTGACGCCATAACCCTGCTTACTCATAAACTGCACTAAATCTACGGCATCTTTCTTAGTTACTATTTGAATCATAAGATTACCCATTAGAATTCGTCTTTCTATAGAAATGCCCACAAAGTTTCCCATACCAAACCCAGCGGCATAAGCGATGTAATGGCTTACACTGCTTAGATTCTTCATTATCTGAGTAATAGCTATAAGCCAAATTAAAACTTCAAAAAAACCCAATACGGCTGACAAGAATCTTATCCCCCGGGAAACAAATATAATCCTGATAGTGCCGATAGTAACATCGATAATGCGGGCTAGAAAAATCAAAAACGGAATTAAGATATAATTTATTTCCATAACTTTCTCGATTTAGCGAAAAATCTTTAATATTTTATTACGCCAGTTATTATAAAAATAATGTGCTTTGGGCCCAGCCTGCTTTAGCAATTCCGGAGAACTACCTAGCCCCCTTATTTCAATCATTGCATCCTTAAGAAAAATTGAATATCTTTTGCTGATTTTTTTATTATTAATAAACCGCTGGGCAGCATCAACGATGTTATTAGCAGTAAACTGAGCGATCTGATCGGGTACACCACTAGGAGTTTCAGATTGAGAAGTCATATCGCATTGGTCGTTAACGTAATCTATGACTAAAAAACGCTTTTTTCCCTGTTTTTCATCAATAGCTATTTCACTTGAAAACCAAGCCATCCGGGTTATCGAAGCAATTTTAGAAACTATCTTGGCTAAGGGGAAAAGACTATGCTTATTAAATTCTTCATAACCTATATGTTCATAACGATTAGCCTGATCATCCCACCAGCAAGGTATTATAGTATCAAATACATTAAACCCTCGAAACCAAGCACGTTTTCCTTCTATTTGGATAGGAACAATCTTCTCCTGTAGTAAAAAATTATCGCCTCGGTCAAACTTCCGAGCTTGAGCAATTTCTCGAATTGTGCCCCGAGCATCACGAATAACACCTAATTGACCATAGCCAAGCGCCGGCTTTATTACAAAAGGAACCCCTAGTTTCTTCTTCTCCTCATCGGGAAGCCTAAAAGTAGTCGGTTCCCAGTTACGAACAACAACTGTATAGGGAGCCATAATCCCGGCATTGATTAACTCATAGTGCATTGCTGATTTATCAATTGCACTCTGGGCCCGATCAGGATCATTAATAACCACCCCACCGCTATCTTTTACATCATAGCAAATACGAGTGTAGATATCGCCTTTTTTATTATAGGTAGCCTCGGTGTCCAGTAAAGCCTTGATTACAAGCTTTCTTTGATCAAGATCCCGAGCCACTTGCCTTACATTATCTTTAGATATCCAAAGGAAAGAAAGTTTTCTTTGCTTGCAAGCGGCCTGGAGTAAAACAACAAACCTCTCCTTGATATTACCACTCCAAGTCAAACCAAAATCGTATCTTTTCATTATCTTATTTTAAACAACTGCACTTTCGGCAACTGTTAATGACAGCCTATCAGCATCGATAGTTACCGGAAGTCCCAAAGGCAAGGTAACATGAAGCCCACCGCGCAAACGCAAATGCCCGGAAGGAAATCCATACAATACCGGGATATCCTGTCCTTTAAATAACTTTTCTATTAGTTTACGTAAATCATGGTCTTTACCTGAAGAGTCAAGCATTCTGCCTAAAAGTAACCCCTTGATATTTTTAAACTTCCCTGAACGCTTGAGACGAAAAAAATAATTTCTAATGGTATTAAAGTCTTCGTTGACGTCCTCTAAAAACAAAATGCTGCCGGCAGTCCTTATTCGGTAAGACTTACCTATTGAATCAATGATTAAAGACATATTGCCGCCAACCAGCTTACCGGTAGCTACTCCCAGCTTAAAAGCAATCAGCTGGGGGAATTTCAATTCTCCCAAAGGCTTAGTTTCACTAAAAAGCCTTTGCAGATATTCAAGAGTCAGCTGATGCATTCCTTGATAAATCTCCCCGGAAACTATCGGCCCGTGAAAAACAACCATCTTAGCCAATTTTTGCAAATAGAGTAAGATAATAGTTATATCACTGTACCCGAGAAAAATTTTGGGATTTTTTCTAATAGTTTTCTCATCTAGGTAGGGTATAATTTCGGCTGAACCGTAACCGGCTTCAGCACAAAAAATAGCTCTCACTTCTTTGTCGGCAAACATCCGATTTATCTGCATGGCCCGCTGACGATCATGATCGGGCTTAGACCATTTCGGATCAAAAATTACTCGTTCATATTTAACTTTATAGCCTAGCTCTTTAAGCAGTTCAACGCCGCTTTTAAATTTATCCACATCAAAAGAACTTGCCGGAGCTACTATACCGATAGTATCACCAAGTTCTAATTTTTGAGGCTTACGCATTTTTACCTATCAAAGCTAAAACCATAACGATTAAATGAATCTTGCAAAATCAACCTTATTAAACTATTGTAACTGTTACCTTTCAATTTGTAAAGAATTGGTAAATCACCATACGAAGATGAGAGACCAGGCAAAGGGTTAATATCTATTATCTTAGGTTTGTTCTGAGTATCAAGGCGAAAATCTATACGCGCCATATCCTTTAATTCTAATTCTTTATATGCCTTTATAGCATAAAATTCAATTATTTTCTGAATATTTTTTAAAATACTCTCCTGTGGCTCATATTTAACTTTATTTTGCCAATCCTGTTTGATCTCAAGAGAATAGAGAAAGTTCTTGCAAGCCTTATCCCTAGGCACTATTTTCATCATTCCTAGAATTTGTGGAACTTCATTGCCGTAAACTCCTACGGTAATCTCATCTCTCTCCAAAAACTCTTCTATCAAGGCCGGCTGTTCATATTTCGAAATTATTTCCTCTACTCTCTTTTTTAAATCATCAAAGTTGCTGACTAAAGAATTAAGAAAAATTCCCTTTGAAGAACCTTCCCAACGCGGCTTTACAAGAAATGACCCGTTTCCTCCAAAAATATTTCCTAAATTTTCTAAATCTTTGACATCCTTAATCATAGCCATCTCTGGAACCAGAATATTTGCTGATTTTAATAATCTATTGGTTAGGTATTTATCTAGAGTGATTCCTAAGGCGACTGGATCTGATCCCGAATAGGGTATATCTAAGCTTTCAAGGATTGCCGGAACTTGCGATTCACGCCCCCTCTTATCCCCTCTGCCTTCGGCGATATTAAAAACGAAATCCGGCCTTTGACTCAACAATCGTTTTAGAAAATTATCATCCTGCTCAAAAATAACTACCTTGAAACCGTATTTTTCTATTTCTTTCTTTATGCTTTCAATGGTCTCAATTTCGTCGTATTCCTCATGGTTCTCGCCAGCATCCTTATTTTTAAGATTAAATGTTATACCTATTGTATTCACTGAGCGGACTTTTTTAGAATTAGTTATTGCTTCTGGCTGAACAGGAGTATCCTGATAAAAAAATATTTCATCTTTATAATTTTTTAATATCATTCCTCGGTCAGAATCTGAAACCAAATAATCAGGACCAAAGGGGATTTTACCTTTCCCGCCTATAGCATCAATAACAAAAGTCGGTACACACATACCGCTAGTAAACCCCTGCATTTTTTTGATAATTTCTCTACCTTGCCAAGGTGATGTTCGAAAATGAGATGTCCCGCTAACCGGATCACACTGAAATAAATAATATGGCCTAACCCTTATCGCTTGTAGTCTCTGACATAAATCCCTCATCACTTGCAAGTTATCATTCACCCCCTTAAGCAATACTGACTGATTGCTTACAGGAATACCTATTTTTTGTAGTTTTCTGCAAGCTAAAGCTGCCTGAGGGGTAATTTCTCTAGGGTGGTTGAACTGGACATTAACCCAAACATTGTCATATTTTTTTAGCATCTCACAAAGCCGATCATCTATCCGCCGAGGGAAAACAACCGGAGTACGCGTACCGATACGGACAACCTCAATATTACTAAAAGAATGAATTTTTGAAAGTATAGCTTCTAGCCGTTCTGTAGGTAAAGTTAAAGGGTCTCCTCCGGAAACTATTATCTCCCTAATTTTCGGATTCCGGCCCACATAATTTAAGGCTCTATCTATATCTTCTAGGGTTGGTTCATTTATTTTTTTGCTCCATATTCTTTTTCTTGTGCAGTGGCGGCAATACATAAAGCAACGGTTAGTTACTAAAAGCAGTGCCCGATCAGGATAGCGGTGTACTAAGCAATCTAAGGGAGAACTCTTTTCCTCAGCTAAAGGATCCTTGCTTTCAAAGGAACCTTGGCTAAGCTCATCAAAATTAGGTATGCATTGTTTTCCAATCGGATCGCAGTTATCAGAGGTATTTTCAATTAAGGAAAAGTAGTAAAAAGGAATTTTCAAATGGTAAGCATCAGAAACTTTCTTTAATCGACAAATCTGTTCTTTATCTAAAGGTAGGTATCGAGAAAGGTCTTCAATGTTGTTAATAAACTCTTTAGGATCATAATACTCTCTCCCAACATCAAGAGTTTTGTTGTGATAATTTACAGTTTCATAACTAGGTCCGCCAGGTTCCTCTTCAAGGAAAGTTTCAGCATCCAAGTTATTGCTCATTTTTCCTCCTCACTCAGGTAAAAGTCCACCCGGGAAAATTATAAATTACCCTATGATATCTCCATTCTCTCTAATAATCTTGGTCAGGATAAACTTCTTCGCTGTCATCATCGTATCCTAACTCTTCATCATAAATATACTCATAGCTCAAAGCCCGCAAACCTTCCTGGCTATTTTCGGCTTTAATTTCCACATTATCTCCAAGCTCAAAATAAGCCTCTTCTACTAACTCTTTAGTAGTTAGCACTTTTTGACCACCAACAGTAATATAGCTACCGTCCTCGGAAATCTGCTCTATCTTACCCTTAAGCAACACTGAATCATCTTCCTGAGCAAAAGCAAAAGTTGTCCCAGCCAAAATCATAACCAACAACAATGTTAAATATTTTTTCATGACCATTCCTCCCTTTCTCCTTTTCCGTTAAAATCTTCTTCCTCCTCACTGTAATCCACGTAATCATCCCAGGTGCCGATTTCTTCCTCTAGCTCTACCGGATTAAGCTTGGTTAATTTAAGCTCTGCAAAACAACCCTGACAATTAAGGATATCGGCAATCCCCAAACCTTCTTCAATCTCAACATTTTCTTTACAAACCGGACATTTGGTTTTTTTAACCATTTATACCTCCTTTTAACCAAATACTCCTATATTCTTAATGGACCGCTCCACCGACATTAAGTTTATAGTTTCCATACTTTTTATTGAAGAGTGTAAACTGTTAGGTAAGACATTTTATCTTTTAGTTCGACGAGTTGCTTTTTTATCACTGGCGAAAGTTTTAGTAGCTCTAAACTGAGAAACAATAAAATCGGTAATTCGACATTGAGGAGAATTAAGATCCTTATTGCGCCGGTAAAAAACCGAGTTGCCCTTTCTCCGGTCAAAAACTAGCTTAAGCAGGCGCAACCTCATTAGATGCTTGGAAATCGTAGGCTGGCTTACTTTTAAAACAACACATATATCTTTAACGGTAAGTTCTTTCTCATCCAGCACATTTATTATCCTTAGACGCGTATCATCGGAGCAGGCTTTAAATATCTGGCGTAATGATTTTAGATTTACTTTTCGCATATAACATTCCTTTATTGGTATATACGTATATATATCATCGGTTAAAAAGGTTGTCAATATTTATTTTTTCTTTTTAAGAAAATAGGCCCTGGGCTTAGTTAATAAAGGGCACCGAAGGCGACAAAATACAGGCAAGTGGAAAATTATATTTAGAATTGTTTAAAAGTATTCTAGCAGGAATAGTAAGGTTTACTTTTTTCTTAAACAACAAGTAAGTGTCCATTTTCCTTAAGCCATCTTTGATATTTCTTATAATCAGGAATTATCGTTTTAACCTTGCTCCAAAATCTTCGGGAGTGATTTCTTACCTCAAGATGCGCCAATTCATGCACTATAACATAATCGATAACTTGCAGTGGCGCAATTATTAAACGCCAAGCGAAGTTTAACCTCCCACTTGCACTGCAAGATCCGAATCTTTTATAAGCATTTGATATTCTTAATGACTTGTATCTTAAACCCGTCACTTCTACAAAAAAATCTAAACGTTCTGATATTTTATTTAGCGCTTTGGCTCGATACCACTCAATTAAACAGCTCCGAGCCTGAGGTAATAAACTTTTTGGAAACTCTAAATACTCAGTTAAGACTATATCCCTTCGATCCAAAGCTCTGAACCTGTAAGGACTGCCTAAATAAAAAAACTCTTCTCCATTAATAAATTGTTTAGTTTTAGTTTGAGCCTTACGCTTTTTTGCAATTTCCTGCTTCTTTTCAATCCACTCCTTTTTCTGCGAAACGAAATCTTTAATTAACTTATCTGAAATACCAAAAGGAGCTCTCACGATCAATTGAGCATCTTGGGTTATGGCAAGAGACAAAGTCCGACGCCTTGACCTTATTATTTTATCCACCTTAACTTTTTCCATTTTATTTAATATTCTAACGTCGCGGAGGTCGATAACGCCTTCCTGGATGATGGCTGGAATGTATCGGTCTACCGGATTGCTTCAATGGATCTAATCCAAACCAATGAGGTGTAATTTTAGTAATACGTAACACTTCCCTCAAAGCAAGGATATCGCGATCAGTTATCAAAGATAGGGCAAGACCTTTCCTGCCCATCCGACCAGTTCGGCCAGTACGATGCGTATATTGCTCACCACGAGGAAAATCCCAGTTAATAATATGAGAAACATGAGAAAAATCGAGACCGCGGCCAGCGACATCAGTTGCAATTAAGTAGCGAATCTTTTGAGCCCGAAAACGTCGTACTATCGAAGAACGCTTGCCTTGCTCGAGGCCAGCGTGAATATATTCGGCATCGCGAAGATGCTTGCGTAAAACCTTGTGCAACTTATCCACCATATGGCGAGCATTACAAAAAATGATCGTCTGATTAACTCTTTCACGCTGCAAGTAGTCAAGGAGTGCTTTTTCTTTTGCTTCACGATTAACATAAATAAAATAGTGCCCAATACTTTCTGGTATAGCCTGTTCATTAATCAGTGATATCTGGGCCGGGTTTTTGAGACAATCATTGGCAAGTTTTTTCGTCTTATCATTCATCGTGGCCGAAAACATAAGTGTCTGATGCTCATGTCTAATACAAGAAAGGATAAACTCAATTCCCTCTAGGAATCCATCATCAAGCAATTGATCAGCCTCATCTAAGATCACGCATTTAACATCGGCCAGATTAACTACCCCATCGTACATTAAGTCAGTAAGCCGGCCAGGAGTAGCTACCAAAATATGCACCCCATGCTTAATTTTAGCTACTTGTATTGACTTATCAAAACCGCCGTAAGCGGCAAGAATTGCAACCGGAGTTTTAAGTGCAATTTTATGTATCTCATCAACATACTGGATACAAAGCTCACGCGTAGGCACAATAACCAACCCCTGAATAGTTTTACTGCTCGAGTCGACTTTCTGAATAAGCGGAATTGCACAAGCGCTGGTCTTGCCAGATCCGGTCTCAGCCAAAGCACAGATATCGCGCCCAGTCAAAATAATAGGATAAGTTGCTTCCTGTATCGGGGTAAGCTCGTTAAACCCTATCCTCTGTAACGAGTTCATAATCGCTTTTGGTAAATTAAGTTCGCTAAATTTCATAAGTTTAACCGAGTGTTTTAATATGGCTCTTTATTTTATCTCCCTAAATTCAGCATCAACCACATTTTTATTTTTAGGTGGCTGTTTTTTTGATTTTTGATAACCTCTTGGCTGAGACTTAGGCTTAACCTGGCTAGCAAAAAGACTGATAAAAAAAATAATAATTCTAAAAAGAAAACTAACGATCAAGTAAAAAAATAATATTTTTAATAAAAAACTAAACATAATAATTCAGCTAAACCCAAAATCTAATTTCGTTTTTGCTTTGAGTAAGTTTCATTAAACATTTTTTATAAATAAACGCTTTAAAGTATCGGCAAGACGACTTTTCTCTACTTCTCTAGCGATAACACTATACAATATCCTTGGCGTTACAAAAAGAAGTGCCAATAATTCCTTAAAACTGAAAAACTTTATTACAAAAATCCCCTTCCATAACATTTTTAAATATCGCGATGGTGTATAAAAAGAAAACTTTATTCTCCGTCCAATCTTTTTTAAAGCCGCATGGCTATAGGTATCGGAATAAAGCTCGCCTCGGTCAGTAACATGGTAGCCGGGAGTATTTAAGGCTAGCTCCTTGAGCGGCGAGAATTTCTCAATTCTCAACTTCTGGGAAGAAAAAGAATCAACCCCGATCTCCTTTGCAAACTGGGCTATATATAACATCTCTTCCTCGCTTTCACCAATATTACCATAAATAAAATAACCATGATAGTAAAGTGGGTATTTTCTAAACACCGAAAAGGCTTCTCTCACTGCCTTGGAGTCAAAACCCTTATCAATTTGCGCAAGTATCCAATCATGAGGCGATTCAATGCCAATAAGCAGCGTTTTAAACCCGGCTTTGACCATTTTGTCTAATAGTTTAGGATGCTGGGCTACTTCAATCCGAGCCTGGGCTACGAACCGTTTCTTTATTTTGCGAGAAATTATCAAATCACAGATCTTTTCGGCTCTTTTTACGTCAACGAAAAAATTTTCATCACTGAAAATTATCGCATTCGCGGTCATCTTCTCAATCTCATCAACAACAAGCTCAACTTGCCGAACTGCATAGCTCCGCTTCTGACCGAGAGGATTTAAGCTAAAAGTACAAAATTTACAATTATAGGGACAACCTCGAGAACTCAACACAGTATCAAAGCTTACATTGGTTACATTAATGCCATTAAGCATCAGGCGACACTCGCTACGTCTTAGGCTTCGGTCCGGCGGGAAAATACTATTAATATCCGGTAATGGCCGATTACTATTATGTATTATTTTTCCATCTGCCCGATAAGAAATACCCAGAATATCCTCGAACCGAGCTCCGGGGGCGATTTCTTTTATGGTTTCTTCGCCTTCACCTCTAACAATGATGTCTATTCTCGGACAATTATTAAAAAACTCTTCAACCTTTTCGCTGGCTTGATAGCCACCTACGACCAACGGCCTACCCGTAGGTATTAAATTCAACAAATCGAAGATTTCCTTGAGTTGACGATCCCAGCTAACCCCAACACAGACAAGATCTATTTCTTTAGCTATAAAATCCAAAAGATTGTCAATGACCGATAGCTCTTTCTCATATCTTAAATCAAGGAGAGTTATTTTGCCTACTGAATCCTTAGCATTAGTGGCCACATATTCCAAGCCAGTTGGCGGAAAAAGCATCATTGAGCTTATCGCCGAGCTCCTAACATAGGGGTTCAAAAATAAAGCATGTTTATATTTCATAAAGATACATTGTATAAGATTAAATAAACTTAAGCAAGGCTAATTGGAGACTTTGCAATAGCCGAAAAATCCTTAATCAGCTTGAACATCTCCAGCCGACTTTTAGCCTGATGAGTACTAGTTCTTAAAGTCTTTGTTTTTAAAAAACCTCTGGTGTACCAGATATAAAATTTACGAAATTCAACTGTACCGATTCGTTCACCATAAAAACCAATTGATAAATCTAAATGCTTTTTCATCATTTTCGCTACTTCTTTTATGGTTGGCCGAGCTACAACCTTACCTTTAGTTAAGAACTCTTCAATCTCTTTAAATATCCAAGGATTACCCAAGGCCCCGCGGGCTACAATAATTGCGTCGCAATTAGTTTGATCAAACATCTCTTTTGCTTTACTTGCCGAAAAAATATCACCGCTAGCAATAACCGGGATCGATAAAGCTTTTTTTACCTTTTCTATACTCAAATAATCAATCGAATCACGATAGCCTTGCTCCCGAGTTCTCCCATGTAAGCATACCCCGGCAATACCAGCATCCTGAGCATATTTTGCTATATTAACAATATTCTTAGCACTGTCCCAACCCAGACGTAACTTAACCGTAACCGGAAGATTAGCTTCCTTAACCATATTCGATAGCAACTTTTGGAGCTTTTTCGGGCTTTTTAGTAAAGCCGCACCTTTACCATTGCTGGTTATTTTTCTCCGCGGGCAAGCGGCATTAAGATCTAAAATACCGTAAGGAAAATCCCTTAACTTCTCTAAGGCCTTTAGTATGTCGTAAGAATCATCTCCTAATAACTGTACCCCCAGAGGCTGGTCACTCTTTTCAGTAGAAAGCATCTCAAGAGTTCTTCGGCTTGAATAACTCAAAGAACGAGCGCTAATCATCTCCAAGAAAGCAAATTTGCATCCGGCTTCTCGATTCAGCTTGCGAAAAGGCAAAGAGCTTACCCCCGATAAGGGAGCAAGCATTATCCGCGGAAGCATAAAGCTTTTGCTAGAACTACCTATTTTTAAACTATTTTTTAATTTTTCTAACACCGATCAATTCTTCCTTCTTAGCCCTGCTTAATTTTTTTATCTTTAGCTCCTTCAAAAAAGCTATTTTAAAATATTTATACTCCTTAAACCAAACTAACTTAACTGGCCTTCTGTCTCTGGTATACTTGGCCCCCTTACCCTGATTATGTAACCTAAGACGTCTTTCTAAGTCCGGAGTATATCCCGTATAGTAAGTCTGATCAGAACATTCGACAATATAAACAAAATGCCTACCACTTCTTTTGATTTTCGCCATCAGATATTAGATAGTTTACAGCCTTCGGTGGGCAGTAACTGAAAGGTCAAAGAAATCAATCCACATCTTTATCCATACCTTTATCAAGCAAAGAACTAAAATGCCGTCTTAATTTACCTAAGGCTCTCGGAATCACCGCAAGATACGGCAAAACCCGCTTGAGCCCAGCTGATGTATTCTTTGAACTGACTCGCTTTAATACTGGGATCTCGGCTATAGCCGGTAAAACAAAAATTGCCGCCAAGGCCGCCACTATCGTTCCTAAAACTATTGAGAGGCCAAAACGCTGAGTAGGCGGAAATGATGATATACCAAATATGCCAAAACCAGCGGAAATTATAAATACTGAACCGACTATCGGCTCCCAAAGCCTAACTTGAGCCTCCTTCCACGCTATCCGGCTCTTAACGCCTTTTCGCATCCGACGACGAACAAAAATTGCCATGTGAATCATCGAATCAATACCCATAGCAATAGCTACATTAGCTGCCGGGGCTGATATTATGTCTAAAGGAACTTTCATTAGACCAACGACTCCAAGCATGCAAACCGGAGGAATACATAAACTTAAAACCATCGCCAAAGATATTCCAAAACAACGCGAAACTATCCAGGCGATGATTATAAAAAATAATATTAATTTCACCAACCCATAGACAAGACTTGAAGCGACTAATTTTGAAAGCTCGCCCTGTAACACATATACCCCGCCCTGCATTTCAGGAATAAATCCGTGTTCGTGAATTATTTTCTTAATTCTTTCAATAACCATGATTCTTGACGCTTTACGATCAGCCTCTTTCATCCTGATAAAAAAATAACCGGAAATCCGATCGTCAGTAACAAAACTCCTGGCAATCCTATGGTATTTTTCCTGACCCATAGTTTTCAGTAAACTTTCCCAATTAAGCAAAAAAGCTAACGGCGCCCGGCTGCCTTCGGCCATAATTACCGGAAGTGAAACAATGCTACCAACCGAACGATCTTCCTCTAGCGCCTCCTGAAGTCTCCAAAGTCTCTTATAAACTATATTATCAGTAAGCTTGCCGCCACCAGCATCCCGTAGAACAAGCTTAAACGGACTACTGCCACCATTACGATCAATATACTCCAAACCTTGGCGTAGCTCGGTTTTACCCTTAAAATAAGACAACAAACTCGGATCGGTATTCAAACTGCTTAAGCCTAGCAATCCGACAATAAACAAAAAAAGTATTCCAATAATAACCCAGTTTGAATGTCCTAGCAAATAAGAACTAACTTTTCTATTATTAGTTTCTTCAGCCTTAATCTTCACCGGCCGCATTGATTTAAGAAATAAAGGATAAACCCCGTAGACAACGGCAATTGCGGCCAAGGTTCCGATTGATCCGGTAACCCCCAATTCACGCAACGGTTTTGCCTGGACAAACAAAAGACTTAAAAATCCCAAAAGGGTAGTTACCATACACCAAAACGAAGCAGTAAAAGTACTTTTTACCGCTTTAGCAGTAAACTCTGGAGGACTAAGCTCTAAATTCTGGCCGGCATAACGCCAGCTATAGGTAAGAAACACAATATGTGAGAGGGCTAAAACAAAAATTATCGTTACTAAGTTAACCGTTAAAATTCCTATTCTTATTCCAAACAGATTAGAGATAATTAAAGTAAGCACACAGGCATTAATACAGGATAGTAAAGTTCCAAGAAGTATCTTCGGTGAACGGAATATCAACATAATCACTATCCCAAAAATCAAAAAGGCCATAGCGCTAAAAAACCTAAAATCTCTTAATAGGTTACGCCGGATATTTTCAACCACATAGGGAACTCCGGCAATCTTTAGCTGAAAATAATCAGTAGCGAATAGATCCATCGCCTCCTCAAATTTCGGTACAATCTCTTGCGGCGAGACATCTTCTAAAAGAACAATTAAATTTGAAGATTTACCATCTTCAGAAACTAAAAGACGCTTCCAAAGCGGGCTCACTAAGGCATCATCAAGGTTTTTTGGGCCGCGAGTTAAGCCCTTTACACTAGACACACCGCTAACCGCTGAAAGAACCTCAGTAAATAAGTCCAGTCGCTCAATATACTCTGAAGAATAAACATCGCCAGTTACGCTAATAATAACCTGCTCCTGGTCGGGAAAAACTTTAGAAATCATCTTGTCATACTGAAACTTTGGCTCATCGCTTGAAAAAAAGAAGTCACCATCTACATGAGGGGTAAGATCAACGGTAAGAAATAGAATAAGCAGGGCTACTATAGTTAAACCGAAAAACAACAAAAGCTGCCAAGAATACTTGGCAATTAATCGATTTATTAACTTTGACTTTTTAATCTTAGAAAATAAAAACTTTACCATGATTGCTGGTTCACTTCCAGATACTTTCTCCTTTTAATACTTCCGGTATAGCAAAAGTATCGATCCTTAGACCACCATCATGCTCAATCTTTATCGTATAGACTATGCCCGGAACAAACATCGTCCCAGGAGCTTCCACTTGAGCGTTCTTTATGCCCATGCTTTCACCCTTCTTAGGATTAAGCGCATATTCCCAAAACTTTTTCCACAATTTTCGCTCAAAAGCACTTCCGGTTTCATCTACCTTATAGCCTTGAGGCACCTTATCAATATGAGTTATTTCGTATTCTTGTGTATTGCTACCGTCAAGCATAAATACCTTCCAAAATAAAAAGGCACTTTTACCCTTTAAGGCATCACCAGCTTTAACATGAATATCATCAAATCTTATAACTAAAGATTGGAACTGAATAATATTTCCCGAAAAGGTAAAATACTTAGGTTCAAGGGGATTTCCGTCAACATCGTATTCGAGAAATTTTATTGTAGTGTAAAGCTTATTTTCATTTTCGTTATAATTTACTCCGGTAACCAAAACCTCGGCTATCCTCGAATCAGCCTCAAGACGAGCAATAACTTTCCTCAAAACTTTATTCTGGTTAATATAGCGCTGGATATAATGGTATGAAATGAGGGTTACCGTGAGAATTAAAGCAACAACAAAAAAGGTCTTAATTTTATTCATAAATAGCTATGTTTCATTGCTATATTACATCAAACCTCAAGATAAATCAAACCTAATTTTTTGATGACTAACCAGATTGACTTAAGGCTAAGCAATCTCTCAATTAATAGGGTTACTAGCAAACCAGCCTCTGGTTTTCAAGCATATCTTCACCAACATAAGCATTACCGGAACTTCAATCAAAACTCCGACAACTGTTGCCAATGAAGCTCCTGAAGATAGACCAAAAAGCATTGCTGAAGTCGCTATGGCTACTTCAAAATGGTTACTAGCTCCTATCAACGCCGAAGGAGCGGCATCTCGATAGGGTAATTTAAGCCATTTAGCTCCCAAATAGGTCAAAGCAAAAATAAAGCAGGTCTGAATAAAAAGCGGTATCGCGATCAAAACTATTACTTGTGGCTGCTTAACGATTAAGTTACCCTTAAATGAAAATAAAAGAATCAAGGTAATTAATAAGGCTCCAATTGATACCGGAGTTAAGAAATGCAAAAACTTCTCCTTAAACCAAATAACCCCTTTTTTAGCTATGATTAATTTCCTTGAATAATACCCTAAAACTAACGGTAGGCCAACATAAACCACAACCGACAGAACAATAGTCTGCCAAGGAATCGGCATCTGGTTTACCCCAAGAAGCCAACTACCCAAAGGAGCATACAAAAATAACATTGTCAGCGAATTTATCGCAACCATAACCAAGGTGTGACCGTCATTGCCTTTAGCTAAATGGCCCCAAACCAAAACCATTGCCGTGCAAGGGGCAATGCCTAAAAGTATACAACCAGATATATAAGAACGATAGAGTTCAACCTGAGCGCCACCCTTAATGAGTTCAAATCCGCCAAGCGAGCCTTTAAATATTACACCAAGGAATAAGGTTGCTATCGCCAACATCGTAAACGGCTTAATACACCAATTAACAACCAAAGTAAGAATAACTGGCTTAGGAGTTTTACCAGCCTTAACTACTTCGGCAAAATCTATCTTGACCATAATCGGATAAATCATAAAAAATAAACAGATCGCGATTGGAATTGAAACTTGATAAATAGAAAGGCTTTCTAGATTCACCGCTGCCTGAGGAAACAATTTTCCGAGCAAAATACCTAGACCGATACAGACAAAAACCCACAAAGTTAAATATCTTTCAAAAAAACCCAAATCTGGTTCGATTTGGTTTGATGATCTGATCTTACATTTATTCATACGCTAATTTTTAGCTTTAAAAAGAAAAGGGCACAAGGAGTTATATTCCTTATGCCCTTAAACTGTCATAAACGTTGTTTTTTAGTAGCGTCTATCTCTACCGCGTCCGCCGCCGGCTCCGCTTCCGCCTCCGCTTCCGCCTCCGAAATCACTGCGCGGCTTTCTTTTTTGTGCTCTGTTCACTTTTAGTGCTCTTCCATTTAAATCCTGACCGTTTAAAGCATCAATTGCTTTCTGTGCATCGTCAGCTGTTTCGAATTCGGCAAATCCAAAACCCTTTGAACGTCCGGTGTATTTGTCAATTATCACCGTTACTTCTTTTGCAGCAATGCCTTTCTCGTCAAGAAGAGCTTTAAGCTCATTTTCACCTACGCCATACTCCAAGTTACCAATGTAAATCTTCTTTTCTTCTTCCATTCCAAATCTCCTTTTTCCTAAACCTTAGGTCGCATACTGCGAACCTAAATACTATTCAACCGAAATAATCTTTACCTCAAAATTTAATTGTTTACCAGCAAGTGGGTGGTTTAGATCGAGCACTACCAGATCTTCCTTGACATCGGAAATCTTGACTGGCAGGGGTTTGCCGCTTGGCCCCTGCATAGCAAGCACCATTCCAACTTGCGGTTCCAATTCAGGCGGTAAAGACGTTTTCGGAACCTCACTAAATTTACTTGAATCTATTTGTCCGTAGCCTTCCTCAGGAGGAACTGCTACAGTTTTCTCATCTCCAACGGTTAAGCCTGAAAGCTCTTTTTCGAGACCGGGAATAATTTGACCGGAACCTTGGGTATATTCCAAAGGCTGACGATCTTTAGAGCTGTCAACCACTTTTCCATCTATCATTAAAGTATAATCAAAAGATACTTTACTTCCTTCGGTAATTGCCACTTTCTTCTCCTTGGCACATGCTACACAAAGGGTCATCAACAACAACCCTAATAATAACAAACGATTTATCTTCATTTATCCTTAAGTAACTCTTGCCCCTATAAATAAAAAAACCACAAAGTTACCGATCTTGGAACTTTGCGGCTTCAAGATACTTCAGAGCAAAAACCTACTTTTCAACCATGAGTATACTACCTTTTTTATCAATATTTGTCAATAAAAATTAAAAAGGACAAAATCGCCACTATCAGCTAACCTTAAAAAGCCTTAGTCAATGGTCACTTCTCGTTTATCGTCGCCTTTAGCTTAGAAAGATACTTTTTAATTATCTTTGACTCATCAGGTGAAAGAGCGCTAGGGCTTAACGGCACAAAGCTGTCAACCCCCTCTATCTGGGCTATACCCAAAGCTATTTTCTGACTAAAAGTAGCATATTCAAGCATTGAAACATTATACTTATCACATACAGCCTTAATCTTAAAGGCTATCTCAGCACCTTTAGAAGGATCAAACTTCCCTGGTGGTGCAAAACGGCTCACCTCTTTAGTTATCAGCAAATATTTCTCCATATTAGCATCATTTACCTGCTCAAAACCTTCGGCTAAAACTGTAAAAGAAAAAATACTAACTAAAAAAATAAAAAAAACTACCTTACCCATATAGATATCCTCCTTTAGTTAATTTACAACAGATAAAGGCTAAAAGCCATTATCAGCATCCCTAAAATTAATCCCAAAATTGAAATATGACTGCCATCGTGTTCATAAGCAAGCGGCAACAACTCATCAAAGCTAATAAATACCATAATCCCGGCAACAAAAGCTAAAGAAAAAGACAAAACCGCCGGATTTAAAAAAGGCATTAAAATTAAAATTCCAATTATCGCCCCTATTGGCTCAGCCACCCCTGACAAAAACGAATACCAAAATGCCTTTTTGCGACTCTTGGTAGCATAAAAAATAGGCATCGCAACCGCAATACCTTCAGGAATATTATGAACCGCGATTGCGAAAGCCATTGCTACTCCCAATTTCAGACTCCCTAAGGAACTCATAAAAACAGCTAGCCCCTCGGGAAAATTATGAATTGCTAAGCCAAGAGCAGTAAATACTCCGGCAGCCATAAGTTTCTTATTGTTTACCCCTTTAGTAACGTGCTCTTCGATATATTCATGAGGAATGATAAAATCTATAAGCATAATAAAAATAATTCCGGAAAAAAAGGCAATGTTTGCTTTTAAAAAACCTACATCTCTAATAGCCGAGACAAGCAATTCAGCAAATGAAACGTAGATCATCACCCCGGCTGAAAGCCCCAAGAAAAACTGTAGATAGCTTCGCTTAAAATTTTTTATAAATAGGGAAATAAGACTTCCTAAGCCAGTTGAAATACCAGCCAAAAAGGTAAGTAAAAGCGGTATCCAAATATTATTTAAACTGATAGTCTGCACAGTTAAATTTTTCCCACCAGCATCAAAATACCAATTACGATAAAAAGTGCCCCTGATCCATATTTAATATGCTCAGGATGAATATATTTACATAGAATATTCCCTAAAGAAACAGTAATTAAAGTAACTACAGCAAAGGCAGCTACTGAAGCCACAAATACCGTCAACCAAGATTTAGACTTTGCCGACAAACAAAGATTTGCCACTTGAGTTTTATCACCTAATTCAGCAAGAAATATCGCACCAAAAGTAGCTAAAAATACCTTCCAATCCATAGTTTCCTCCTCTGTCAATAAATTTAATTATGAATCATCAACCAGCGTATGCTATCACCCACCTTGATAAGATTACCGGTCGCCAAATCACCATCATCTAAGGTGGAATCTACACGTTTATAAGCGTCATCAGGAATTGGACAAACGACTCCAGAATCCTGATAACAAAAATTCAAAACAATTAACCGCATATCGGAATCTGCCCGACTCATAAAGTTCTGAACTAAATAAAGATTATTCCATGGGCTCGGTCCGACATTTTTCTCAAGATAAGGCCCATCCCAACCTAACCAATTACTGAAATTAATCATAATATCTGAACGACAAAAAGCCGGATTAGCCCTGGGTTCATCTATGCTTATAAAACAAACCCCGCAAGCACAATAATCATCTCCCAGCCAATGGCCAGTGTCAGCATAAAGAGCAAGAACTGCGTTCTTAACTGACTTCATATCAGCTATAGCCCTAGAAACCTTGGCCTTCTCAATTGCCTTAAAAGCATTGGGAGCGATAATTGCAGCAAGAATAGCAATTATTGCAATAACCACAATCAACTCAATCAGGGTGAAGCTTTTTCTTGTCATCTCTCTCCTTTTTTTTATCTTCGCTACTTTTTATTTTAGCCCAACTATCACGCAAACTAACTATTCGATTAAATACTAATTTATTTAAAGACAAATCAGCCGAATCAACACAAAAGTAACCCTTTCTTTCAAATTGATAGCGTTGGCCGGGTTGAGCATTCTTCAAACTTGGCTCAAGATAACACTCGTCAATGACCTCTAAAGATTTAGGATTTAAGCCGGTTTTCCAATCCTGGCCGGCCGAAGCCTTGTTGGGATCCCGTTCAGTAAAAAGATAGTCATAAAGCCTGATTTTGGCCTTTAAAGATTTTTCAGCCGCAACCCAGTGCAAAGTAGCTTTTACTTTACGGCCATCAGGCGAATCACCGCCACGGGTCGCCGGGTCATAACTACAGTGCAACTCGATTATCCTGCCAGCTTTATCCTTGATCACCTCCAAGCATTTAATAAAGTAGGCATAGCGCAGGCGCACTTCCTTACCCGGTGAAAGACGAAAAAACTTTTTTGGCGGATCTTCCTGGAAATCGCCTTGCTCGATATATAAAACTTTTGAAAAAGGAACCTTTCTTTTACCCATAGCAGGGTCCTCAGGATTGTTAATCGCTTCGAGTTGCTCGATCTTACCTTCAGGATAATTGGTAATGACCACCTTTAAGGGGCGCAACACTGCCATTACCCGAGGAGCAGTTTTATTTAGCTCTTGGCGAATAGTATTTTCAAGTACAACCATATCGATTATACTGTTAAATTTTGCTACTCCGATGGTTTGGCAAAAACTCCTAATTGAACTTGCAGTATAGCCACGTCTACGTAGGCCACTCAAAGTCGGCATCCGCGGATCATCCCAGCCACTTACATATCTACCCTCAACTAATTCTAGAAGTTTTCTTTTACTTAAAACCGTATGGCTAAGGTTCAAGCGAGCAAATTCAATCTGACGTGGATGATGAACCTCCAACTGGTCAAGTATCCAATCGTATAAAGGACGATTGTTTTCAAACTCTAAAGTACAAATAGAATGAGTTATCCGCTCAATAGAGTCAGAAAGACAATGAGCAAAATCATACATCGGATAAATACACCATTTATCCCTTGTGCGATGATGTCTCACTCGACGAATGCGATAAAGGGCTGGGTCGCGCATATTTAAATTAGGAGAACTCATGTCTATCTTTGCCCGTAAAACCCTTGCTCCATCTTCAAACTCACCCGCCTTCATTCTCTTGAACAAATTTAAATTCTCAGCAATTGAACGATCTCGATAAGGACTATCTTTACCGGGTTTAATTAAGGTTCCTCGATATTCTCTTATTTGATCAGAAGTTAAATCACAAACATAGGCCTTACCTTTTTTGATCAACTTTTCTGCATATTTATAAAGTTTAGTAAAGTAATCAGAAGCGTAAAATTTATGCCAACCCCAAGAAAAACCCAGCCAGCGAACATCCCTTTTTATTGATTCAACGTATTCAATATCCTCCTTAGCCGGATTAGTATCATCAAAGCGCAGATTACACTTTCCCCGATAATCCCGAGCAATACCAAAATTAAGACAAATTGATTTAGCGTGGCCAATATGCAAATACCCATTAGGTTCAGGCGGAAAGCGGGTATGGACCTTGGCTCGATTATTGTCCTTTAAATCTTGATCAATAATATCTCTGATAAAATTAGAAGTTATTTTTGATTCTTCCATATAACCTTCGGCTATCTCTTAGGTGCTGACTTATTGTCCAACTTCTCAGCGACTCTTACCGCTTCAACACCATCTTTTGCGTATTTAGCACCTATTGAATCAGCATAAGCTTTATTGACTACCGCCCCGCCAATCATAAATTTACATTTTAAACCTTCCCTCTCGGCGGACTTAACCACCTCATCCATATTAATCATAGTTGTAGTCATAAGCGCTGAGAGCCCCACAATATCCGGAGAATATATCTTTATATTCTGAATGATCTTTTTAGTCGAAATATCCTTTCCTAAGTCGATAATCTTAAACCCGTGATTCTTAAGCATCAAAGCTACTATATTCTTACCGATGTCATGGACATCCCCCTTAACCGTAGCTAGAATAATTACTCCCTTTTTAGCCCAAGCTAACTTCTGGTTCTTTAAGTAAGGCTCTAAACGGGAGACTCCTTTTTTCATCGCCTCAGCGCTGGCAATTAGCTGCGGCAGAAAGTATTCTTTTCGATCAAAAAGGTTACCAACCTTTATTATTGCCGGGGTCATTACCTGCTCTATAAGTTTTGACGGTGTCTCCCCCGACTCTAGAGCCTTTTGAATAAACTCTTCAATTTGGCTTCTATCCCCTTCAATAATCGCAATCGATACATAATCACAAGGAGAAAGCTTCTTTTTGCTTATTCTTTTACTGAAGGTTGATTCTTTTTGCTTAGCATAAGCAGCGATAAATTTTTCGCTAGCCTTAGGTTTATTAAATAATAAGTCTTCGGCTAATTTATTCCGTAAACCTGGTGAATCCTCAGGATCGGCAATTGCTAAAGTTAGCCCTTTGATTCCGGCCAATTTTAAAAAAACTTTATTAATTAAATGTCTCTGAGGAAGCCCAAATGAAATATTCGAAAGCCCAACTATTGTTTTAGCTTTAAAGCTCCTCGTGCACCAGCTGATAGTCTTGAAAACCTCTCCAGCAGCCTGAGCATTCCAAGAAAGCGGCATCACTAGCCCATCAATTAAAATATCCTCTTTAGAAAATCCTATTTTTTTTGCCGCCTTAAAAACGGCCTCGATTATCGGCTTACGTTCCTTAAAAGTTTTAGGGAGCTTTTTTCCGGCCAAAGGCAAGATTATAAACATTGCTCCGTATTTTTTAGCTATATTAAGTAGCTTTTTAAGCTTTCGACTTTCTCCGGAAATAGAATTAATCAAAGCTCGTCCAGGATAGAATCTTAAGGCTTGCTCGATAACTTCAGGATTTGCTGAGTCAATTACCAAAGGCAATGAAGTTGCAAGTGGCAATAACGATATAACTTCAAGCATCGCCTTTTTCTCATCAACTCTTGGAGCGCCCAAATTTACATCCAAAAGCTTTGCTCCCTGAGCCTCTTGAGCTTTAGCAAAAGTGCGGATTTGGGTATATTTATTTTGAAGCAACTCGGCTTGCATAGTCTTTTTACCGGTTGGATTTATTTTTTCACCAACAACAATCGGAAATTTTTCTTTCTCGAAAATAAAAACTCCCCGAGCAGAACTTAAGGCCGCTATCTTTTTTCGCTTAGGAAAAACTGGCTTACTCCTTAAGGCAACTTTTTTTAGCTTAAAGATATGTTCCGGCGTTGTTCCGCAACAACCGCCGATTATAGTTGCTCCGGCAGTAATTAACTTTTTAGCCGAATCAGCAAAATCTCCGGGCTTCATATTAAAAACAGCCTTGTTATTAATAAGCTTCGGCATGCCGGCATTTGGTTTAGCTACCAAAGGCACAGTGCTATATGGCCTCATCTTTGAAATTATCTTAACCATAGCTTGAGGGCCACTTGAACAATTGCAACCTATAGCATCAGCCCCTAAACTCTGTAAAGTAATTAAGGCACTAACCGGATCATTACCATTTAAAGTCCGCCCCCCTGACTCGTAGGTCATGGTTACTATAGTGAATTTATTAGTAAGCTCTTTTACTGCAATCAAGGCGGCTCGGGCCTCTTGAATATCAATCATCGTCTCAATAGCAAAAAGATCAACCCCACCCAAAAGCAACCCCTTAACCTGCTCTTTATAAATATCTACGGCTTGATTAAAATCCAAAGAGCCAAAGGGCTTAATAAACTCACCGGTCGTAGCTATATCACCAGCAACTAAGGCTTTTTTGCCCACAGCCTGGCGGGCTAATAAGGCTAGACGTCGATTGACCGACACCACATCTTTAATCTTGAAATGGGAAAGTTTCAGGCGATTGGCACCAAAAGTACAAGCATAAACTATATCCGAACCAGCCTTAAGATAGTCCGAATGGACACTTTTTGTAAGCTCAGGATTCTTAAGGCACCAACTTTCCGGACAAACTCCTTGAGGCATGCCGCGCTTATGCAACTCGGTTCCGGTTGCTCCATCAAGCAAAACAACACGCTTTTTTAGAAGTAGTTTGATTCTAGAATTACTCATAGCCTTTGGATGACTCCACAAATAGCGGTAACTGATTTCTCAGGAATAAGTACATATCTATCGGTTATTGAAACTTGGATTTTTTCTAATTGCAAAAGCCGATGAATTGTCTCTTGGTTTGTAAGTGCAAAATCACCATAACCGCAGGATATCCGTTTAGGAATCAACTGTTTATTCTCACGTTTAAGTTGCGGTCCAAAATAATCTTGAATCCAGACAAATGAAGCATCAACAGTTTCCGAAGCAACCGCATCAAAAACAACTCCCCGAGTTAAATCGTTGTCTTTAACATTTGTAATCGCCTTGACTATTTCGGCCCCGGCGGTCGCCCCAATCAAAAGAAGCTCCTGGCAGTCTTCAAAAACCGACCCAACAAGGTTGCCTTCAAAAATTACCCCTTCGGAAAGCTCTAATTTTGAAACATGCTTCATCTCAATGGCAATTCGCCGAGCGGCTCCTTTTAGCTGTATAAGCTGAACTGCCTCTTCAATATAGGCCTTAAGCTCTTTTTCCTGCTCAGAAGATATCTTAGTCACCCCCGGTTGATATCCTAAGCGGGCATATATTTTCTCAATTGGTATTTTGACTCCGATTTGATTAAAAAATCTTACCTTATTCATTATAAAAATTAATCATAGGTTTTTAAAAGGCTGCTTTTAATATCCCTAAAACATCTAAAGTCTCTAATTTTTTAAATGTCCCAATTGGACCAAAAACCATGGCCTTAGAAACTAATAATGAGAGCTCAGACTCTTTAACTCCTACTTCACGCAAAGTTTTCGGCATAGCCAAACTATCAAAAAATTCTCGAGTTTTCTTAATTGACTGTTTAGCTAGAGCAAACTTATCTTCCCCCTCTAGGCCCCAAACATTTATTGCGTATTCAGCAAACTTATCAACCGTGGTTTCATTTAAAACTGCATTCATCCAAAACGGAACAATTATCGCCAGCCCGACCCCGTGAGTTACATCATAAACCGCACTAACCGCATGTTCGATAGCGTGGGTTGACCAATCACCAATTTTACCATAGCTAAGCAATCCGCATAAAGCTAGGCTGCTAGCCCACATAATATTTGCCCGGGCCTGATAGTTTTTTGGTTCATTCATGACTACTGATCCATAATGTAGGCAAGTTTTAAAAATCGCCTCAGCTAATCTATCTTGCAAAAAAGCTCCTGAGACAGAAGAAAAATACTGCTCGATTACATGAACATAAATATCAACCACTCCGGCTGCAGTCTGCTCCTTAGGTAAGTTAAACATAACCTCAGGATCTAAAACTGAAAATTTTGGCCGAAGGATATCGCTTCCGGCAGCAAGCTTCTCCTGGGTCTGTTCATTGCTAATTACGCTATAGCCATTCATCTCTGAACCGGAAGCCGCTAGAGTCAATACCGTGCCTAGAGCTAAGGCCTGTTTTATTTCTGTCTGCTTTGAGAAAAAATCCCAAGGATCCTGATCGTAAAGCGTACCGCAAGCAACCGCTTTTGCACAATCAATGACTGAACCGCCGCCAACGGCTAAAACAAAGCCCAAATTATTCTCACGACAAAGAGCCACCCCCTCCCTAACCGTCTTAATCCTCGGATTAGGCCTAACTCCCGATAGCTCTTTATAAAAAATATTATTCGCTTCTAATATTTTTACTATTTTTTGGTAAATACCGTTCTGCTTAATACTCGAACGACCATAGACTATCAGCACTCGATCGGCATATTTTTTTATCTCCGGACCAAGGCTATCAAGCCGATCCCTACCAAAAAATATTTTCGTATCAACTAAATAGTTAAAATCTAACATCTTACTGAGGCTTTGGATGCTTTCCAAGCATAAGGTTTGTTTGAACACTTAAAGTAGCTGCAGCTGTTAAAAAAATTCCCACCGGAACTAAAAAAATTAAGGCGAAAAATTGAGAAATTTGGTTAAAGAAACCCAGCTTAGATTTCTTTCTCGGAAAAACTAAACTAGTCAAAACGATTGAAATAATAAAGCATGCTGTCATCAAAGCAAAAATTACAAAAGTTATTCTCGGAGCACTGTAATATATTCCGGAATCTGAAAATTCACGACCTGACAGTAAGGCCGGAAGCCAGCCAATGATAAATATAATAAAAGGCCAAACAGCCGGCAAGATTTGGGCCTCAAGCAACTTAAAGGCACAAATAATTTTTTTTAGAAACGGCATCCGGCCAATCCTTAAAAGGGCTCGCATCACAATCGGTAGATTCTCTCCGGCATAAGCTAAATTACATTTTTTCTTATAAAGTTCAGAAACTGAATCCGAAGAATCTCCAGCGATATCCATGGTAATTGGATAAGTAACATACAACGGATTAATGGTGAACGCACCATTAAAATTAATAAAAGCTTTCCAAAAAAATGATAAATCAGCTGAGATTAAATCGCTTGGCCAAAACTTAAGCTCAAGCAAAGTTGCCAAACTAACACTAAAACTAGAAAAAATAATCAAATTGTCAGGATGAACCGCTTCAATTATTTGAAAAAATGAAGCGGCCGCGTTAAGAACCCTTCCTGGGGCCGAAGCTCGCCAAAGAGAAACGTCGTAAGCAGCAATCGCTTGAAAACAAGCCAGTTGACGACTAGGCAAAACCATAAAACGATAAGTAAGGCAACTGTAGTGGTCCGGATTAACTAAAGCTCCGGGCTCTAGAGATGAAGTAATCACATTTTCGTGGGCAATTTTCTTTTCTTTGAAGTAGTTAGCTGCCTGGCTAGCAGCCTGGCTAAGGATGGCCCCCTTAAAAGATTTCCCGGTTTGAGATTCAGCTGAGCAAGCTACGGTTAAAAAATCAAAAAACTTATCGCGATAACGCTCGATGAGACGCCGATTACTCAACTTTGCATTCTCGCTAACTCCCGGCTCAAAAGCCAAAACCACTACCATCCTTATTGAAGGAAAGTTACCGCCAATTAAGCTAGTAACTGTTTTTGAAATCAAATTCTCTTGATTATCACTAACCGGAATTATAATTAAATGATGTATATCATCTAATTGCGGCGCCTTCTGTTTACTTTTCTCTAAAAGACGCATTTCTTTTCTATGAATTAAAAATGATATGTCTTGCTTAGTTTTAGATGCCGCCTCTAAGTCATTTAACTCTTTCCAATAAGTATAGATACGATTTAAGCCTCTTGCCCGCTCCGGCCAATTAGCCTGTGACTCAAGTTCCAAGCGAGAACATCTAAGAACAAAAGATATCGCCATATAAAGAAGACGCAGAAACCAGTAAAAACTAAAAGCGATAGTAATAACTGCGGCGATAAGTGGCCTCACAAAGCAAACTACAGTCAGCGCCAAAAGAATAGTCCAACTTATAGCTGCTGGCAAGATTTCAAAAAATCTTTGCAATATTTTATCTAATTTACTTAAATTCTTATATGAAAATTCAAACTCCATATCTATTTACCTCTTCTTGCTTAAGTATTCTCGATAAGAAAATGGCCTTTCTCGATTCAGGTCAATAACTTCAGCGCAACTTAACTTTTTAGTAAGCGCATCCAAATAATATAACTTTCCATTATCCTCCAAATAGTGAACTGAAGAATTAGTTTTTATTTTAATAATTTGATTAGGAGCAGCCTCCCCCTCAGCTTTAAGCTCAAAAATAAAAACTTCGTCAGCATCAGCTAAAACAATATAAGTTCCCTGATAGGCCCAAAAACTCTGAGTAATATCACGACCCTTAGTATAAAACCAGTACCCTTTCGTCGGTGTGGTCTTAACATAGGTAGGATCTACCGCCAATAAAGGCCGATAATCCATAATTCCAGCCTGCTTCTTCATCCAAAACAATACCCGTTTAGTCTTTCGATGAAACTCAAGCCCCCTAACTCCACTTTCGGTAATACGATGCGGCAAATGGTTGCTTAAAAGCTTTCCCTCTTCACCAAGAAAGATAATTAAATCCTCATCTAAAGGTTTAACCTCAAAGAATCCTTTATCTCCAAAAAGAAATTTACCCAAAATCGGATCATTTATCAAAACCTTTTGATTTCTTCGAGCATAATTAATACGAAAAAGAGTATTAATCTCTTTTAAAACATATATTTTGTTGTTAAAAAGACCATAGCCACGTAAATTGTCTATATAATCAGCCTCTAACGATTGTTCAATTAAATCTATTTTACTAAGGCTATTGTTCTCAAAAGGAAAAAAATACCTAGACTGTCCTGGCTCCCAAATAATATGCTCAGGGCTTCCGGTAAAAAAACGACTAATATCTTTAACATTAACATAATCAATATCTTGTTCGATTAAAAGATACTTTTCTCCATTGAAATTTCTAACCCTAGCAATCACCGTAGAACTTTCCTTAATCTTAAATAGGGAAACTACCTCGTAATTCGCCAAGGTTGAATCAGAACGCACAAATGATGTTAGAGCTTCTGACTTTGAATCAAAGCTGTAATAATCTCTAAGCTTAGGACCTTTAGCTAAAATAAAAAATCTACTTCCGGATAATGGGATCAGCTTTTGAAAAGAATCAGAAGATAGTTCGCGGGTTACCCATCTCTGTGGAATCAATAAAATTTTATCGAAAACAGATGCTAATTTAGGGAGAGCGGTAATTTTATAATGCCAAGGCTTATAATTTTTTAAGGAAAGTGTGACATCGTATGATCCCGGCAACATGCCAGATAGGGCCGCTGGAGTTTTCTCGGTAAAACGCCTCCCTTCAACATGAATTGTAGCGCCCGGCGGACTGCTAGAGAGGAAAATAAGACCAGCCAAATCACCCTCGCCCCCTGGCCTCATAATTCGGCCAAAACTATATAAAAGAAGTAAAGGACAAAGAATAAGATAAGCTGCTATGAAACTAAAAAGGAGTGTTTTTCTTAAATAAAGCATAATCTAAACCTAAAATAAGTACCTTATACATTATAACAAAATGTAGAAAAAATGTAAGCCTATTTCCCTTAATAAACATTACGCTATTATCTATCCGCTTTCTACCTTGCTACTTTTAAAGGCAATCATATTTTATTTACCTCCGATTATTCAATATGGTAATATAAAATCACCTCAATAGAATAAAAATAAGACTATGCAAATAAATCTGGCTAAATCTTCTGGTTTTTGTTTCGGGGTAAAAGAGCTGTTAGCATTACCCTATCTAGCTCAAAAAAAGTTCAGAAGTTACAAAAAGCCGCAGTAGTGGTTCAATCAACTCAAAATTTTGAAAAAAAACGCTTAAAACCGTTAAAAAGCTTACTAAATACATTAAAAACCTATGGTTTAAAGGAATAAAAAAAGTAGGGATTATAGCTGGAGCTTCAACACCTGAATCTACAACTAAGACAATTATTGAAAAAATACCCGCCTAAACAAACAAATCTAAGGAATCCTATTTTTTGCCTTCTTCAATAAAGTATATTCAACATAGCCGCATAAAACTTCCTGCACCTTAGCCGGGGGCGGGACAGCAAAGTAATGAGAAATGACTGCATGAGCCATCTCATGACCAAGCATGCCAAGAGTTAAGTCTTGATAGGAAATATAGATTGTATTTTTGGAATGAAGATAGAAAGAACGCTCCGGAAAACTAGAACCAAAATAACTGCTAAACACTGAGCTCAAAGATGACTGATCCGGAAGAATGCTTATCTTGCCGTGAAAGCTATAAACATGGATATCGAGGATATCGGAAACTTCCAAATACAAATCATCCATCGCCTGTGCTATGAGAGAGTAAGAATCATTTTTCTGCTTGCCAAAAAAACTGTCAACATTTCCTAAATAGCTAAAATTTATTTTACTTAACAAAGAAACAACATCTAGCTTGCGAGACCCATAAACCGAAAAGTATTTTCCGGTAGCAAGAAGCGAAAGGCTACCCTCTTGAGCTAAAACCTTAGGAGTAAATAAAACCCCTAACATGACAATAGACAGTATTAAGCTCTTTTTCATCAAGTTTTAAAATTATCAAGTTCAACCTGCAAATGATCAAGAAGAGTTAAAAGTTGATCAGCATCTTTTGCTGCTATATGAAAATTCCTGTCTCTTATAAATTTGCTCAAGGAGTTAAAGCTAGCTTTTAGCCCTAAGTGCTTATCTTTCAATGACCTACACATAGCATCTAAAGATTTAGCAAACGCCTGCAACTGATCATTGCCGCGAATATGAAAATCTCTTCTAAAATCTGCACGCTGGAGTAAATCAACCTCACGGCGCAGGCGAAAAAGAGGTCCAGCAATTTGATGAGACACAAGCATTGTTAAAGCAAGAACCCCTAAGCCACTAAAAAATACTACTACCGTTAAATTAATAGCAACTATCGGCAAAATAAAATCCGAGGTTCTTTTAACGGTTACTTTTGTGTTTTCAATGGCTACTGTGTTTGAATCACTAGAAAAAAATAATATTCCTCCTAGAATAAGCAACGATGATAAAACAATAATTGAACCGAATTTCATCATAAATCTTGTCTGAAAATTTTTATCAATAAAGTAATTCCTACGTTTAAATTTTTCTGCCATGACTTCCTCCCTTTTATTGGTTAGCTTTAAGGTCTAAACCTTCATAATCAATATTAATCTTCACTTTTGTCTTTAAGGACTCTGCCCACTGGTTTATCGCCTCACGTTGTTTTTCATTCAAAATGACCCATTTTATCTGATCATATACTTGAGCTAGCTCTTTCTCCGGAAATTGACTATCTTTATTTTTTTTGTAATATCTACGAATATCCTGGTCATTAACCTGAATACCAACAGCCAGTTCTTTTATCTTTTTTGATAAAGCAAGTTTAAGTAATGACTGCTCCCAGAAAAGCTGAACGTCTTTTAGAAATTCCGGATCCTTATCCAAACCCAACCTCTCGGCTTCATTAAGAATTAGTTTGCGGGATATAAACTGATCTAGGAAATCTCGCTGCGATTCAACATCAGAGCTACGAGATAAGGAAGAGTTTAGAGCTTGTTTAAACTCCTGCTTACTTACTTCAATATTACCAATCGTAATTACCGGGTGCTCTTTATCTGCTAAGCCGCAACCAACAACTAATAAAATCATTATAATAACAGGAATTGCTCTGAACATAGAACCTCCTTTTTTTCCGCTAATCAATCTTTCTTTTATTATACTATTTTATCGGAAGAACTCAAAATAAAAAACAGGAAGGTGGATGCCACCTTCCTGTTAATTAAACTCTCTATTGTCAAAATCTACTTACAAATCAGTTGCTTTTTTCTTCTTTTTCTCATCATCGTCTTTGCCGCCAAAATAAGGAGCTAGAGTCCCTTTGAGGTTAATATTCTGCTCAATGAACTCATAAGCACCACTATCTAGGCTAATACCATCAAAGCCTGACTCATCGGTTACAGTTAACGGATGATAAGCATAAAAATCGGTGCTTCTAACTGGGGTAACTGTACTAAATCTATAGTTAGCCATCAATTCATAGTAAGTCCTAGAATCACGCAAGATACTTGCTAAAAATTGAGCACCGTCAAATTCTGGTAAGAAATCTGGCCAAATCTGCTGAGGTCCTAAGTTAGCTGCCGCAGGGCCAAACAAAGGTGAAGCACCTCTGGTGTCGGTATCATCATAAAAGATGTATCCCGGAGGTGTAACATTGGTTAAGTCAATATCTGGCGATGGAAAAACCCCGGTAACTGCTGTAACCCCAGGTCTAACTATACCTTCAATGGCTCCGCTTACCCCTAAGGTACCACTAGGACCAGCTAAGGTAAAACCAGGAGCAGCGCCACCTATCTCTAGGGTAAGCCCAGCAACTGGCGTAAAACCAGCAGGAACTGCCCATTTTGAAGGATCTAAATCCACTGCCTGAATATTTACATTTAAAGGATTATAAAAATTATCTGCATCTACTGGAACTCCTGCGTTACCAATTCCAATTGTGCCTTCTGGTGTTGAGAAATAAGAATAACTTCCAGCAATTACGTTTGGCCCAGAAACCGGGTCAACTACGTAATGTGAAAATACATCTATTCCACCATCGGTCGACCAAGGAGTACCAGTTAAGTCCATCGGAAGCGCTCTTGCGAAATCATTTACCGTGTCAGGACCAGTTGTTACGTCTGGTTGTACTCCGCTAGGATCCCAGCCGGTTCCGGCATAAATCGAGCCAGTGCGGCTTTCTAAATAAACTCCACCGCGCGGTGCGATAACTGAGTTAACTGTCATGTCCCCACCACTACTAACATTAATTATCCCATTATTAGCAGCAACTGAAAGACCATAAAGAGTGCCTGCGTCCTCAGTCAAGGTACCTAGGGTAATGCTGTCTAATTCATTAACGTAGATGTTTCCTACATCCCAAGAGTAAGCACTTAAATAATCAACTGCTGTCATAAATGGCGAAGCACTGGTACCGATATTGTGACGGGCCAATAACCCGGCAAAATCAGCGCTAACCAGCGAAGTAGCATCACCATAGATATTACCTTCCCAAGCATAGATATCTACTTCTGAGCTGCCTGTACCGCCAACTGAAGCTGAAATAGAGCTATTAGCAAGGGTTACATCGCCGTTACCAGAGATTAAAGTTGCTCTGGCATCGCCGTCACCTATCATCTCAGCTGAAACAGTACTATCAGTAATATTTACACCCAAATTAGCAAATAATTCAACTAAAGCTGTATCACTACCACTTAAAGCTTGAGCTAAAATAGTGCTGCCATTAGTTACGTTAATTTCACCATCTTGGGCGGTTACGCCTATTTCGGCATGACCTTCTCCATCTACGTCAGCAGTAATATCACTATTGCTAATATTAACATCGTTAAGGGTATTAATATCAACAAGGGCTATTCCTTCATTGCCTACTAAAGCTTCCAAGGTTGAATCGGTAATTGTTGTACTATTCCCAGCAACGCTAAGAATAGTTGCATCACCATCATTGCCAACTGAAGCTATTACTGTACTTTCTATTACCTCTATGTTGCCTTTGTCGGCAGCCAAGTTAACCGTAGCATCGCCATCATTTACTACTGATGCAGCAAGTGTACTCGGATCAATGGTTATATCATTTGCGGCAAGAACGTTAATCGTAGCATCGCCATCATTACCAACCAAAGCTTCCAAGGTTGAATCAGTAATTGTAGTATTGTCGCCAGCTTCTAAGTTAACTGTTGCGTCACCGTCATTACCAACCAAAGCATATCCATAATCAGTGTAGGCTTCAACATGACCAGTATCGACCTCGATATCATCTTCAGCTTCGATATTGACAGTGGCTTTGATGTCGCTGTCTTGGATTTCGACTCTTTCATCAGCTTCTAGATTGATCTCAGATTTAACCGTACTAGAAGAGATCTTGACATCATCAGCTGATACTATATCGACCTGAGCTTCAATTGTCTCATCAGTTACTTCGATGTTTTCTCCAGCTTCAATGTCAATTGTTGATTTTACAGTGCTGTCTTGAATTATTAGGTCATTCCACCAGTTGCCTTCTTCAGGATCCCAACCACCGACTACTAGGTCGATCTCGGATTTAACGGTGTCAACGTCATCGCCGTTGGTGATCTCAACGTCATCTTCAGCATCGATGTCAACTGTGGCTAATACATTACTGTTAACAATCTCCATCCTCTCATCAGCCTTAAGCTCGACTTCAGACTCGATATGGCTGTCGATTGACTTTACGTCATCTGAGGACTTAAGAGTTACTTCAGATTCGATGGTCTCACCAGTTACCTCTATAGTATCCTCAGCAGTTACATCGACTAAGGCCTTAACGGTTGATTCTTCAATTACCAGGTCGCTCCAGTTGCTGTCATTGTCACCACTCCAGCCGCCGGCTACCAGATCTATTTCAGCTTTGATAGTTTCACCTTCAGCGTTAGTGATTTCAACGTCATCTTGAGCCTCAATCTCAATAGTAGCTAAGATATCGCTGCTTTCAATTTGCAGACGGTCTTGAGCTACTAGTTCAAGTTCGGCTTCTATAGTGCTATCAGTTATCTTTACATCGTCTGAAGACTTAAGAGTTACTTCAGATTCGATGGTCTCATCAGTTACTTCAATCTTGTCATCGGCAGTTACATCTACCAATGATTTAACTGTTGAATCTTCAATTACCAGGTCGCTCCAGTTGCTGTCATTATCACCACTCCAGCCGCCGGCTACCAGGTCTATTTCAGCTTTAACAGTAGTCTCACCTTCAGTGATCTCAACGTCATCTTCGGCGTCAATAGCTACAGTTGCTAGAATATCACTGTCAGTTATTTCTAAACGATCATCAGCTACTAGCTCGGTTTCAGCTTCGATAGTGCTTTCAGAGATCTTCACATCGTCGCCGGAAGCTATATTAACTGTTGATTCAACAGTCTCACCGGTTACTTCGATCTTGTCATCGGCAGTGATATCGACCAGTGATTTAACCAAACTGCTGTTGATTATTACATCATTCCACCAGTTACTTGCATTGTTTACCACGATATCAATCAATGAGCCGATAGTTTTACCGCCGTCATTGGTGATCTCAACGTCATCTTCAGCTTCGATATTGACAGTGGCTTTGATGTCGCTGTCTTGGATTTCGACTCTTTCATCAGCGCTAATCCTAACTTCGGCCTTAACATCACTAGAAGCAATCTTTACGTCCTCATCGGCACTCAAGTTTACTTCTGCAGTTAAGTCTTCACCGTCTAAGTCGATATTAGAATCTTCCAATTCGACTTTAGCCAATACTGTACTGCGTGTTACCTCTATATTGTTGTCAGCTTGGGCATTAACCGTTGCTTGGCCTTTTCCTTCTAAAATCGCCTCGACTGTACTGTCCTCTATTTTAATGTCATGATCAGCTTGTAAGTTAACTCTTGATTCACCATCAAGATAGTTAATCGCTCTAACCAAACTGTCATTCTTTACTATTAAATCATTACCAGCAGTAATATTTACACTGGCTACGCCGGTGTCAGAAGGTGGATCGATTGCTCTAACAGTGCTGTTATCCACAGTCACATTGCCTAAATCGGAATGGATACCAATATAGGCGCCACCATCAGATGAAGGGGCAAGTTTAGAAAAAGCGCTTACTAAGCTATCCTTGATCACTATATCATTATCGGCAAGTAAGTTAATCCAGGCTGATGCACCAAGGGCCCTGGCGATAACATCACTTCTTAATAAACCGATTCTATTAGCATCGAATCTAATTCTTGATAGTCCACCAAGATTTAACTCATTAGTAACTACCCTTGAGTCAATCACCCTAATATCATCATTAGCATCGAAGAAAATCCTGGCTAAGTAATTACCGAACGAATTAGCTCTAACTACGCTACCGTCTCTTAGACCGATGTTTTTACCAGCATGAAACTCAACATTTGCCGGACCATTATTAATTGAGGTAGCTGCAACTCGTGAGTTTGTTAAACCGATATTATCCCCAGCATCTATTGTAATAATTGCTGAGGCTACTCCATCAAGCACCTGGCTCAACAAATCGCTGTTGTTCAGAAATACATCACTAGCAGCATCAATATCTATCTCAGCATGGCCGGTGTTTGACACTATTGCTTTCACTTCACTGTCATCGATTGTAATATCGCCATTCTCGGTCGAAATATCTACATAAGCATTACCGTTCAAAACTGATGCTGTAATGTAGCTTGTGTCTATGGCAATGTTATCACCGGCAGATAGATCAACTGAAGCATCGCCGTCACCCTCAACGGTTGCACTTACAGTGCTGTCAGTGATGGTTAAATCTCCATTCTCAAGTGTACCCGATGTAGGAGGAACAGGTTCGTAAGGAGTGGTCCAATCACCAGCTACCATTTTAACCGTAGCATTACCGTTTCCGGTTACATTAGAAGAAACTGTACTATTAGCAACACTAATGTTCTCACCTTCAGCAAAAACCTCTGCATTACCAGTACCGGTTTGAGCTGAAACTGTACTTGAATCGTTTATATTAAGATCAGCGCCATGGAAAGTGCTGTTATACAAATCTGGATCAGGAAAATTTATCATAATCCCATCTGCATGCAATCCGGCGCTAAGTTCAACATTGGCATCGCCGGTTCCTTGAGTGATTGCGCTAACTGTGCTGTCAACAACATCGATCCCCTGCCAAGCACGGACAGTTGTTGTAGTATCACCATTGCCAGCTGTGAAAGCTCTGACTATGCTGTTGTTTTGTATTGCGGTATTGCCAGAAGTTCCAAAAAAGACTGTTGAATCTCCGTCATTACCAACAGTGGCTTCGATTGTACTGTTATCAACTGTTTGAGAGGCAATCGGCCCATGAGTAAGCAGTGAAACTTCAGCATCACCGTCATTGCCAATAGCCGCTGAAACAGTACTATCTAAAACTTGTAACGGCCCAGCCGATCTTAAAACAACACTAGCGGTGCCATTTAAAGCTGAGGCCGAAATCAAACTCGGGTCTATAGTCAGAGTTCCGTCGGCAATCATATTTCCAGCAGTTAAATCAACTGAAGCATTGCCAGTGCCTACGACAGTAGAAGTAATATCACTATCGGTTACAGTAACATTTGTACCAGCATCTACATCAATCGAAGCATCGCCATCAAGGCCAATTCTAGCTAAGATATCGCTATCGACTATCGAAACTAGACCATTAGTTGCATTTGCAATAACTGTTGCATCTCCACCGCCGCGGACTCTTGAACGAATTAGGCTATTGTCCCTAATGGAGATTCCTCTTCCCGGTGTTGTTAAGCTAACTGAAGCATTTCCATTGCCATTAACCCAAGCATCAATGACGCTTGAGTCGTACACACTGATTCCATTGTCAGCATCAGCAGTAATCAAAGCATTTCCATCGCCCGCACGAAAAGCCTCAATAGTTCCATCTACAAAAAGAGTTCCACTGTTAACGTCTAAATTAATAACTGCATCATCAGCTGGACCAGATCCAGTTGCCAAAACTGAATAAGCATAAGTATCTCCACCGGTAATAATATCGACTACACTCCCTAGAGCCTGGATATCCCAAAGATTTACACCGTCTAACTCGTTAATCCATACATCGCCACCTAAAGCAATCGCTTGCCAGATATCATCTACGTTAGTGTCAATATGATCACCTGGGACACCAATAGTACCAGCTGCATTCATGTAAAGATTTGGAGCTGTTAAATTAATGCGATTACCATTAGTATCGAGAATATCGCCTGCAGAACTAGTTAAACGAATATTATCGCCAGCATTAATAACACCTAAAGAAATATTACCAACTGCATTAATATTAGCATCATGACCAGCCGTAACAGTGCTATTCGATACCACAACCTGACCATCAGCGTCAATATTTACATCATAACCTGCGGTCATATCACTTGAACCATTCATGATAGTATCTCGACCGGTGACAACGTTAATACTTCCGTCAGAAAGTAACGCCGAGCTTTGGCTCATGATTAAATCCTGAGCTGCATAGATATCAACCAATCTGCCTGAGCGGATAGTTGAATTATTGTTCATAAGAACATCTCTCTGGGCATCTACGTCAACCCAAGCTGTACCTAAAATATCTGCATTGTTAAACATCCTTAAGTCTGCATCAAGGTTTACATCAACAATTCTGGCTTCAATTGATGAGTTGTTATGCATACCTAAACCAAAAGCGTCAATGCGTGCATTAGTGGCATTAATTGCTGAAGTATTATACATTCTCATAAGATTAGCCACATCAATCGTTACATTTGTACCTGAGATAGATGATCTATTATTCATTGTAAAATTATCTGGCCCTGCTCCATCACCTACGTTTACAAATATATCAGTTCCGGTAATCGAAGATGTGTTATTCATCTCCATATAATCATCGGCTGAAACATTCACCGTAGCACCATGGATAAGAGCATCGCCGTTCATAGTTAAAGTATCATTGCCAGATCCATTGCCAGCTGAAACATTAACTATACCGCGTGTGCCAATAGTGCCTGTATTGTGGACTAGATCGTTATCGGCATGTACATTAACTGTACCTGAGCCAAGGCTGATAACATCAGCGTTAACTGTCATATCAGCTCCGGGGCCAGAACCATTAGCTGCTAAACTAACATCACTATTTCCAACAACATCAGCATTAACTGTCATTGGCGAACCAGTAGTAATATCAATATTTCCACTACCAAAGTTCTTTACGGCATATCCCCATCCTGGCAAATCATTGAGGGCTATAGCACCCTTATTGCGAATAGTGATATCACCGCTTGAATCAGGATCGCGTACCTGTGCGCTTAAACTGCCAATTCGAGTTTTCAAATCAATTGAAGTCTTTGCATCAAGTATCGCTGTATCAGAAATGATGTTTGGCCCAAACCCACTATTACCTATAATAGAGCCGGTAAAGTTAAATGGATAAACATCGTAGCCCATTGTCAAAAGAATAACATCAGTTGCAATTAATTGGTTAATCGCTAAGTCAGTTAGCTCATTTAAATTAATAAGCCCGCCAACGCGACCCTCTAAAGTTTCTATCTCGGTCTCGATTCCATTACCTAAACCAGCGAGACCAACATTACCGTCAACATCAAAGGCAAGTGTGTCAGCTACAATATCAGTGCCGATGTCGCCTGAGCCCTGCTCCTGCACATCACCTGAACTGATTAGCTTAAATTTCAGCCCCGGCTGATCTAAATTATTAATTGTGATAGTTCCGGCGCTACTTGAACCGATATTGATAAAACCAGAAGTAATCAAATTGTAGATTTCATCATTAGAAAGCCTAAACTGACCATAAGCTAAATGTGCGGCTAGAGCAATTGTCTGAGCAGCGCTTGGGGCAATAGTAATATCTGCCGTGCCGGCATCTACGATACCGTCAACATTAATGTCATCAGCGCTTATGTAGACTTCTCCGTCAGTTGCTCCAGTTGTATCTATAACCGAACCATTTTGCAAATCATAGAAACCAGTAGTATCACCATCGCTATCAGCTGAACCGGTAAAGCTTCCACCACCGGTGTAAACATCTCCACCAGAACTATGGATAATATCACCTACGGCAGCCAAAATTACATCTCCGCCGCCACTATTGATCAAAGCATTAACATAAAGGTTAGGATCATCAACTACGGCTATATCAATAAGTCCGTTGTTAGTAGTAATCGCACCATCAAGCCATAAATCACCAGAGTTAATCAAACTGAAGCTATCTCCGTCAAATCCACCAAAATGCATTGCACCAGCATGATACATGGCGGCTCTTTGAGCAGTAATAGACATATTGTTTGATCTTAATTCAAGAGCACCATTTGTACCAAAACCGATATCACCACCGGCATTAAAATCTATGGTATTGGCTGATATATCAAAGTTAGTAATACCACCTGCAACCTTATCAATTCCATCAACAGCATTGCCACTATCATAAGCATCATTGATATTTCCACCGGCCGTAACTGTTACTGTTCCTAATGCAGGAATAGCTGAACCAGTAAAAGTACCATCAGTTGAAACCCTAGTAACATAAGCATCTTGGGCAGCAGTTAAGTCAATATCTCCGCCGTCAGTAACTACGCTGCCTGTTTGACTAATAGCCAAATCTCTTCCAGCATCAAGACCAACATTGCCAGCGCTTGAATCAACAGCAGCATTTACTGACAAATCTCCATCAGCACCAGCTGCAGCTAAACTAATATCGCCCAAGGCTAAAACATCAGAATTTACTGTTAAAGGAGAAGCTGTAGAAATATCAACTGCTCCACCGATATTATTAACACCACTACCGGCGATAGTTAGATCTCCAGTATTATCAATTTCTATATTTCCTGAAATCGTATTAAGAGCTTCTAAATTACTTACCTGTGTTTCTAAAGCATCGCCGGAACCGATTCCTTGAGCTGCAGAAATGCTTAAAGAATCAGCGGTGATATCAGGAGTAGTGGCACTATTAGCATCTACTACTGCCCCATCACTTGAATTTATATTAACATTTACACCACTCAATCCAGTTGTAACTGTTGTTGAAGTGGCGCCTAAAGGATCGCTTCCTACCTCATAAGATGCTTTTAACCACGCATCACTTCTGGCAACATTTGAAACCCTGACTTCATCAATCTGGCCTTCAGTTAAATAATTTGTATCACCCCAACCGCCAATCATAAAGTCGGTAGCAGTATCGACATCGCCTGATGAAGTTGCAAAACCAATATTGTCACCTGCGCCATCTACATACAAACTTCCTGAACCACCGCTACGAGCAAGCACAACATTATGCCAAGACCCATCAGCTATATTAACAGAACCATCGTCTGCATCGTTATTGATCCAGCTTCGAGCTTGACCATTATGATTTTCCAGGGTATAGCCAGAACCTGCTCCAGGAGTAGCACCAGCCAAACCAATATAATCCTCTGACTGATTTCCCTTATACCAGGTTTCAATGGTAAAATCGCCTGTTCCTAAACCAAGACCATTCCCAATATCAATAAAGCTACTTCCATCAAAATCAGCTGCATTACCCATTTCTCCATCAACGAGGGTTGTACCGTTATTTGTTCCATCGTTACCGTTAGCTGTTGAATCATTGTAGTCATTCATATGATGAACCATTAGATAACCATTGCTCCAAACATCGGTTGAATCGTTTTCCGGTGCGCCATAACTAGCGAAAGCAAAATTCTCGGAAGGTAAGTTTGTGTTATCGTCATGATACATTGAAAAAGTGGTAGTAAGGCTATCACTTACGCTATCTAATTTAACCCAAATAAAAGCTTCCTGAGTTCCACTGTTCCAACTTTCAATTTCGTAAGAAAGCACTTTTCCGTCAGGCCCGACAAAACGCACGTCAGAACCATCGACTTGAGCTTGAGAAAAATCAAAATTACTGCTATCTAATTTTATTAAAACTGGGAAATCGGTAAGGGTGGAGTCAATGAGGCTTGGGTCAATAGTAAAATTCTCTTTATAACGCCAAGCCGGAGCAATCATCACATCATTGGTCGCCTCGATATTAATATCCTTAGCCGAAGATATTGCCCGAACAGTTACGTCGTAACCGCTAATATTAACGTCACCTGAAGTAATACTGGTTGTAATAATAAAACCGAAATCTTGGAAAAAGTCACCAGTACCATTACCATCATTATCGGCCCTAAAAGTTAAACTTCCATCATTTCCAGTAATGTCGCCTTTAACGACTATGTGTTCATTATCAAGCCAGGTTTGATTACCGGTATAAGTACCGCCATATATATAGGTATGGCCATCGTTCATGTTATAAATACCTTCAGCGGCATTAATCGTGCCAGAAAAATCAGCGCCTTGAGAATCAACGGTTACAGTGCCGCCTTCGGCGTTAATTACACCAGCTACTTTAACTCTTTGATTAGCCTCAAGCCTTACTATACCTTTTGTATTATTTAAAACGTTAGCTTCAATTATTCCTTCATTATTAACCAACTGATCAAATAAACCATCTAAAGACTTAGCAGTAAGTAAAACTAATCCACCATCAGCGCTAATAGTTCCGGTATTTTTAACGGCACTTATACGATCGCTAAGGTTCTGACTTAAGGCTTGATTAACTACCGCTGAAACTATACCAGCAGCATCTAATTTTACGGTTATCTCTTCTCCGGCTGCTAATACTACGCTACCCAACTCAGCAGTGATCGTTCCGACATTTTCTACACCACCGCTACCGCCCAGGAGACCAACAAAACCACCGGGAGAGTTTAACGTTCCTTGGTTAACCACACTTCCATTGCCAGCACCAGAAAAATTAAATGAATTGTCACCGTCTAGGAAATCACTATCGGTGATATCAAGAGTGGAAGCAATTAAACCAGCAGTGTCAACCTGTGAGTTAGCACCAAAAAGTATCCCATTGGTATTAATTACAAAAACTCTTCCATTGGCACTTAAGCGACCCATAAGATGAGAACCGTATCCAGACATATCTCTATTCATTAGTATTGATTGAGACGTAGGCTGAGAGACATCAACTCTGGCGTTTGCACCGATACTAAAACCCAACCCACCATTTTCTCCATGCCAATTTATAATAGCTGAATCAGTGCTTTGCCCAATTCCCAGCTGAGCTGGCGCATAGTTTAAAGAAATCCCCCCGGAAACTATCTCAGCCCCCTGAGGTAGTTGGTCCACCGGGACTTGGCTAAAACCATATTGTGGACTAAAGATAAAACTGACTAAAATAAGCAGAGACACAGCTTTAAAAAATTTACTTTTTCTCATTTAAACCCTCCAGGTTTTTTATTTGATATTGTTTTGACTATTTGTTTCATTTACCCTGATTTATAAGATAAAAAAAGACAAACTGTAAGCGGTTACAGTTGATATTAATATGTAACATATTTTTTCTGAAAATTCAAGGAAACAGACATTTTTTCTCGTATTCCCGCTACGCTAATTTGAAGGGTTGCTTAAAGGCAAGCCCCATGGTTTTTCCCGGAACCACTGTCTTTCCTAGTTCGCTTACACCAAGCTCCTAGAAAAGTACAGAAAGTTCAAACCACTCCTGATGGTCCTCATTGTCTGACGACTCTACCCCTAAAGGATAGCCTACTTCAACCCTGGCTGAAATATCATTGCTCAGGTTAAATCGAAAGCCAAAGCCAGCGCTTTTAAGGGTGCGGTGTTTCTTGTCGCCAGTGAGAACTTTATTAAGATGAACAGTTCCCCAGTCATAAAACAGAACTGTTCGGAGTGCGTCATGAAAAGTATCTTTTTTAGTGAATGGCACCTTCCAGCCCTTAGGCATTAAATAGCAAGGAAATGACCATTCAAAACTTGAATAAAGACCTCGGTCACCGGCATATTCGGCAACCGGATAACCACGCACAGTAGCCGGACCACCAATTTGGAATTGCTCAGAAGCAACTAGATTGTAGTTTGAAAATTGAGCCTGGTTCTTAACTAAAAACGATGAACCAAAAGGCCCGGCTTGTAATCTAAATAAATTAAAGACGCCTTTATAGAATTTTCCGCCGCCACCAGTACGGCTTGCACTGGGGGTATCGGTGCTGGAAACCTTAGCAGGCATACCGCCAAGGATATCAGGAACTCCGGCATCAAGTTCAGCAGTAAAGATGTTTCTTCCCCATTTATCACTCATATCTAGGTCAAAACCGGCCTTAAAGACCCTCAGCTCATCGCGGCTGTCAAGCGAACCTAAAAGGTAGTTCTCAATATTCTTATAGTCAAAGCCAAAATTAAGACGTAAATCTAGATTAGGGTTAGAAATAACTTTTTTATTAAGAAATACCCCGTATATCTCAACCTCACCCCTTGAATCAACTACCTCGAATTCTTCACCTAACTTTGTTTTGCTCCGAGCAAGATAAAATCCGGTTTCAATGGTGTTGCTAATCGGGATACTGTAGCGGGCTTGCTTTAATTTATAAAGATCGGTCTCAGACATCTGTAACTTAAAAAATAACTTATCGTCAAAACCAAAAAGATTGTTGTGCTCGACTGTGAGCGAGTGACGATACTCACCAAGATAGCGAGATGAGTAGTTGTCATATTCGTATCCAAGGTGAAAAGGAAAGTTATCTTCTACTTCTAAAACAACATCAGTTGTCCCTGGTTCTGCTCCCGGAACTAAAACTACCTTGACGGTTCGATCAGGATGTTCATTGATATAAGCTAAAGCATCCTGAAGCTCTGAATAATCAAAAACTTCTCCCGGTGTAACTTTGATCCGTTTCTCAAGTAAAGATGTTTTAAAATATTTATTTCCACGCATCTCCAATGATCCAAGTAATCCTTCGACTACCCGAATTATTAAAACTCCCTCACGCATCGTTTGTGGCGGGATGTAAGCACGTGAAGTCGCGTAACCACGCTTGCGGTATTCATCGGTGATTAAGTCCGTGATCCTCTGCATTGTCTTTAAGGAAATTTTTTTACCTTCATGAATTATGGTAATATCCCTAATTACTTCTTCGGGGACAAGCGTCGCACCTTCAACTTTTATAGCCTTGATTAAAACTTTTTCGCCTTCATCTTCAGCGGCAACATCCTCAGAAGTTAATTCTTCGGCTTTTTTTCGATCGTACTCAATTCTTTCCTGGAGTTCTTTAGAACCCTTTAATTGTTTTTGCTGTTGAGATATTCCACCGCCGGTTTGTGAAACTGGTGGAGTTTGAGAAAAGGTTGGTAAAGATATAAAAAAGGTAATAATTAAGGCGAGCGCAATTATTTTGCTTTTCAGCATAGAGACCCTCCTCGGCTAGTTATTGTTATATATATGATAAAGTATCATATAACTCGCTAAATTTTTGTCAAGAAATTATTTAAACTGGCAAAAATTGGTTAAAAAAGGGCTGATTTTTAGGTGAGAGCTATTCAGACCAGAAGTGGTTTTTCTTACCAACTTGAGAGTTAATCACAATGTGTTTATCCGGTGCTAATCTAAGCGGTTCATGAATTGCCCGGTCAAAAGTATAAAGCTCAACATGCTTTCCGTAGCGCTCTTTGATTTTAGCAATAACTTCGACAAAATCAGAGTCTCCGGAAATTAAAACTGCGGTGTCATACTGATCGGTCACAGCCTTATCAAACATATCCAAAGCAATTTTTACATCTAAACCTTTTTGGGCCCAACCGCCATGAATCCGAACTAACCTTCCTAATTTAATTTCAAAATAAGGAATTGATAATTTTAACTCTTTAAAGTATTCTTGCTGCTCCTGGTAAGTCTTGGGATTTTCAATCTTGTTAAACTCAGCAGAATAATAGTAACATCTTACTAATCGGCTTTTTCCGACTATCCATTTTATAATATTATTCCACTTTATATCTTTACGTCTTATTGATGCCCGGGTACCTTTTAAATCTTTCATCTTCTGTACCACATATTCAGCGTCAATAAATATCATTATTCGATTCATCGCAATCTCCTTTAATTAAGACTCAGCACCTTCGCTATCAATATTTTTTTCAACCCACTCAACATGGTCGATTGGTGAATTCTTTTTAATATGCACACGCAACTTAGCAGCTGCCTCTGGACTAATCTTAAGAAATTTTATGCCAGCGATAAAAGGAAATGTAAAATTCTCGGCCTTCTTCGACCAAACTACCTCTCCGATAGCTTTAATCGACTTGTCTACCTCGCCAAGATAAATTTCCATATCAAGCTTCATGCCAACTTGCAAGAACTGTAAAACCGGCAGGCGCATACCACTCTCGGACACATCATTAGAGTTTGAAGTCACCAAGCGAAAACTCTTTACCACCTGATAGCTTACCCTTAAAGATTCGCTGATTCTAACTAATTGACGTCTCTCTTTCATAGGTTTTAATCTACCATAAAAAAATACCTACAGCAACTAGTATCCAATTACCGACTTCTCAACTTGGCTAAGAGGCGCAAGATTTCAAGATAAAGCCAAATCAAAGTTACCATTAAGCCAAAGGCTCCGTACCACTCCATATATTTAGGGGCTCCGCTTTCTGCGCCTTTCTCAATAAAATCAAAATCAAGCACAAGGTTTAAAGAAGCAATGACTACTACAAAAAGACTAAAACCAATACCCAGTGGACCGCTCTCATGAATAAAAGGTATACGAACTCCAAAAAAGCCCATAACCATACTGACAATATAAAGTAAAGCAATGCCTCCAGTTGCTGCCACCACTCCTAGCCTAAAATTATCGGTAACCTTAATCAATTTAGATTTATAGGCTAAAAGTAAGCAAAAAAGAACACCAAAAGTTAAGCCGATGGCTTGAGTTACAATCCCTTGATAAGTCTGTTCAAAAAACGAAGAAATTGCCCCCAAGAATACCCCTTCAACAAGAGCATAAAGCGGTGCGGTAATCGGCGACCACTCATTTTTAAAAACTGTAACTATCCCTATAATAAGTCCAACGATTGCTGCCGGAATCATAAACCGAGCAGCCTGAAGCGAATTGCCCCAGCTCCAAGAAGCAGTAAGTAAAGTAAATAAAAGCAAAACCAAGGTCTTGTTAGTTGTACCCTGAATAGTCATACTTTCTGAAGAACCATAAGCATAACTCTTAGTAAATGCCTTGCCCCGCAAAGCCGGATTACCTGAACGCATCATAATTTACCTCCTATGTTAATTGTCCAGTATATTCTACTCTCAAAATATCAAGCCATTTATCGCAAGCCCTACATTAGGCTGGAGATAAATGGTAAACTTTTTTATCAGATTGTAATTTAAAATTACTAAAATCTTCAAATACCCA
>JAIPGM010000010.1 GCA_021735655.1 Candidatus Omnitrophota bacterium
CCTTTACGGGGTCAATTAAGCCCCAGAAAAACAATACAACCTATAACCTATCTACTCTGTGACTATCTATTTATTCTACTGATAATCCAGAGTTTTCACCAACTATCATTGAACAATTATCGTATCATCTCCTTTAATATTGCATAAACCCTTGATAAATGTTAATTTATCAAGGGTAAATTCGACTAAATCCTTGACATTCGAAATGTCAAGTACAAGTCTCATTTACAATTGTAAAACATTATTTGACAATTGTCAAGTATAAATTTTAATATTTTGTCGAAAAAAAAGGTCCAATTTCATTGACAAAATGCAAATTAGCACTATTTTCCTTGCCGATACTCAGTTAAACCGCTATAATAGGGCTGTTAGAAGTAGTTAAAAAGGGAAATGATTGGAGAATAAGTTGAAGAAGATCGTGGTTACAGGCTGTTTATTGTCGGTTATAACCCTGCTTTTGAGTTTTAGTTTGGCAGAGGCTAAGAGCAAAGGTAAGTTTCTACCTTCGAGTGAGGAGTTTTTAGGTCCCGAAGGTAAGTTTAAGGAAAGTTCTAAGGATTTAAAATTAGAAAAAAAAGAGTTTTTAGGCAGTTCAAGTGATATTGGTTTTGATTCAGTCGAAGTTAAGCCATCAACAAAGGAGTTAATGAATTATAAGTATCGGGCTGTTGTCATTGATCGAAAATATTATTTGTTTGGAAAAAGACGTTCTGTATCGAGTGGAAAGTTTGCCCTTTCAGAGTCGGTAAGCTCTTCGAGTTTTAATTCTTCAAGTTATGATTTTTTACCGTCTAGTAGTGAATTCAAGGTTAAAAAAAGAAAAGGTAAGGCTGGTCGTTAGGTTAAGTTAGGAGGTGGGTATGGTTGGATTGGTTAAGTTAGTTGGTATGGCTGTTTTTGCTCTCGGAGTAATTTTTTTCTTAAAACCAGACCAGATAAAGAAATGGTTAAATTTTTGGATGCAGGAGAACCATCTTTACATGGGTGGGTTGTTGAGCATTTTAGTTGGCATTGTTTTTCTGATTGCCGCTGCTAGATGTAGCATTCCTTGGATTATTGTTGTTTTCAGCATTATGAGCTTAATTAAGGGTGTGGCCTTGTTTGCCTTAGGTTCTAAAAAGGTAATTGCTTTCGCCGAAAAGTTTACTAAACGTCCGCCAAAAGCTTTGCGCCGGTTTGCGATACTATCTTTAGCTTTTGGAGTTTTGCTCATCTACGCTGCTTAGGAAATAAGTTGCATATGCAAAGGGAACGGATCTGTTGATAGACCCGTTCCCTTTTTTTATTGGAAGCGTTTACAGTCAGGCACCTCCTAGTTATTGATTCGTTTCATTGCTAGCGATAGAATAATAGTAGGTAGAAAGGAGGTGCGAAATGTTAAAAAACAAAGAGGAGAGAATAAGAATTTTTCAAGTAGTTAGCTTGGGTGAGGAGTTAGCTTGCGAAGAGATTGCAAAGATTTTAAAAAAAGATATAACTTTGAATCCCGAGAAGCCAGATGTTTATTTTACGGTTACTGAGCATCCCGAAGAAAGCATTGTGGTTAAAGGTTAACCAAGGACTGAATGAACCCAATCACCGATATGGTGAGCGAGGATAATTACAACTAGGGCTATTAAAAGGTGTTCTGCGACAACCTTCCAGGGGCGTTTTTCTTGGCCTCGAGCAATATAAAAATTAAAGGCAACTAGAAGCAGAATCCCCCAAAATACACTCAGGGTGATTGCGGTTTTAAGCTTTAAGAGTAATAGGGGGGCTATAAAACTGAGAGAAACAATAAATTTTGAGAGAAAGGTGTAGATAGTTGTTTCCCATATTTCTTTGTGGCTATGTTTGTTTTCAGCCTCTTCAGAGACATGTATGCCTAAAGCATCACTGAAAGCATCAGCTATCGCAATGATTATTATCCCGCCGATAACCGCTAATCTCGAGTTAGTTCCTGAATGTAGTCCGACCATAAGTCCGAGAGTAGTAATAATGCCGGAAGTTAGGCCAAAGCTTACTCCGGTTTTAATTTGGTGTTTCATGATATTAATCATAACAGAATTTTCTTTTTTCGTCTAGCCCGAAGTTATTTTTAAAGATAGTTTCTATTTTTCTAAAAAAATCTTGACATTTTTTATAATTTTGTTATCCTTTATTCTAAGTATTTATGGTGGAGATGACAAAGGCGTCCTTTTTACTTACAGCGAAGTGAAGGGGCGCTTTCACTATTTTTGAGGGGTTCATTTTTTTTGACTTAGAATGCACAAAAATTGGGCACTTTTTTTACAGCGTTTAATCAACTGGGAGGTAAAAGTAAATGGCAAGACGCAAAGATATTAAAAAAGTTTTAATTATTGGTTCTGGTCCGATAATCATCGGCCAGGCGTGCGAATTTGACTATTCTGGCACTCAAGCTTGCAAGGCTTTAAAAGAAGAGAGCTATGAGGTAGTTTTAGTTAACTCTAATCCAGCCACGATCATGACCGATCCTGGTACAGCTGATAAAACCTATATTGAACCTCTGACTATAGAAAGTCTAGAGGAAATTATTAAAATTGAAAGGCCTGATGGTCTTTTGTCTAATTTGGGTGGTCAGACCGGGCTTAATCTTTCATCAGGTCTTTTTAAAACCGGTATTTTAGAGAAGTACGGTGTTGAGATTATTGGGGTTAAGGCTGACGCTATTGAAAGAGGCGAAGATCGTATTGCTTTTAAAGAGACAATGAATAAGTTGGGCATAGAAATGGCTCGTTCTGCTCCTAGTCATTCAGTTGAAGAAGCTGAAAAAATAGCCTCAGAGTTGGGCTATCCGGTAGTTTTGCGTCCAGCTTACACCATGGGGGGAACCGGAGGAGGAATTGCCTACAATGTTGAAGAGTTAAGAACGATAGTGGCTAGAGGTTTGGCGGTAAGCATAGTTAATCAGGTTTTGGTTGAAGAGTCAGTTATTGGTTGGGAAGAACTAGAGCTGGAAGTGGTCCGTGATGCTAATAATAAAAAGATCACTGTTTGCTTTATCGAAAATATTGATGCGATGGGGGTACATACTGGAGATAGTTTTTGTACTGCACCAATGTTTACGGTGCCGGAGAAGCTACAAAAGCGGATGCAAGAGCTTTCTTATAAAATTGTTGATGCGATAGAGGTTGTTGGCGGTACTAATATTCAGTTTGCTCATAATCTAGTTGATGATCGTCTGGTGGTAATTGAGATTAACCCTCGAACCTCACGTTCCTCAGCCCTAGCTTCTAAAGCTACTGGTTTTCCGATTGCCCGGATTTCAACCAAATTAGCAGCCGGATTAACCCTGGATGAAATTCCTTATTGGAGAAAAGGGACTCTTGATAAATACGAGCCTTGGGGCGACTATGTGGTAATTAAATTTGCCCGTTGGGCTTTTGAGAAATTTCCGGCGGCAAAAGATGTTTTGGGTACACAGATGAAGGCAGTTGGAGAGGTAATGAGCATAGCCAAAACTTTTAAGGAATCGTTTCAAAAAGCGATTCGTTCTTTAGAAAGTAAAAGGTATGGTTTAGGCGGAGCAAAGAATTTTAAAGAACTTTCTTTAGACAAACTAAAAGAAAAATTAGCTCAGCCTTCCAGTGAGCGGGTGTTTATTATTTATGAGGCTTTGCGTAAAGGGATGAGCGTTGAAGAGCTTTATCAGCTAACCTTTATCGGTCGTCAGTTTCTTAAGGAGATGCAGGAGTTAGTTCAATTTGAAGAGGAATTACTTAAAAGTTCATGGAAAGACTTACCTAATGAAAAATTAGCTAAAGCTAAAGAGTGGGGTTTTTCTGACCGTTATCTAGCCGGATTGTTTAATATTAAGGAAAAAGAAGTTAGAACTAAACGTTTGGCCATTGGAAAAAAAGTTGCCTATGAGCCAGTTCCGGTCAGTGGTGTGGAAAATGCCGCTTATTACTATTCAACCTATAATGCTAAAGATAAAGTTGAAGTTTCCGATAATAAAAAAATAATGATTTTGGGTGGCGGACCTAATCGTATTGGCCAGGGTATTGAGTTCGACTATACCTGTGTGCATGCGGCTTTTACTCTTCGTGATGAAGGCTATGAATCGATAATGGTCAATTGCAATCCCGAGACAGTCTCTACTGATTATGATACTTCTGACAAGTTATATTTTGAGCCTTTAACCATTGAAGATGTTTTAGCAATCTACGATAAAGAAAAGCCGATTGGAGCAATTGTTCAATTTGGAGGTCAAACTCCTTTAAACTTGGCTAAAGAGTTAAAAGAAAATGGGGTAAATATTCTTGGTACAACACCGGAGAGTATAGATTTGGCCGAAGACCGAGAGCGTTTTCGAGAAAAGATGATAAAATTGGAAATTCCTCAACCAGAAAGCGGCACAGCAAGATCACTCGAAGAAGCTTTAAAGATTGCTAGAGAAATTGGTTTTCCGCTGATGGTTCGACCTTCCTATGTGCTTGGTGGTCGAGGTATGGAGGTTATCTATGATGAAGAAGCTTTACAAAAGTACGCCAAGGAAGCAATAAAGGTTAGCCCGGAGCATCCGATGCTTATTGATAAGTTTCTAGAGCATGCGGTTGAAGTTGAGGTTGACGCCTTGGCTGATGGTCAAGATGCTTTTGTTGCTGCGGTTATGGAGCATATTGAGCTAGCTGGAGTTCATTCCGGAGATTCGGCCTGTGCCATACCTACTAGAACTGTTACTCAGGAGCAGCTAAAGACAATAGACGAATATACGGTTAAGATTGCCAAAGAACTTAAGGTAATTGGATTAATGAATATACAGTATGCTATTTGTGATGATAAAGTTTATATCTTAGAGGCAAATTCTAGAGCTTCACGTACAGTTCCGATTGTTTCTAAGATTACTGGAACCTCTATGGCTAGGATCGCTACTCAGCTTATGCTTGGTAAAAAGATTGCAGATTTCCCTGAACTAAAAACTCGAAAGTTACCTTATGTCGGAGTGAAGGAAGCGGTTTTTCCTTTTAATATGTTTCCTGAAGTAGATCCGTTGCTAGGTCCTGAGATGAGGGCAACTGGGGAGGTTATGGGCATTGGCGAAACTTTTGGAGCGGCTTTTTATAAGGCTCAGGCTGCAGCCGGTACTGCTTTACCTTTAGCTGGTAATGTTCTTTTGACCGTGAATGATAAGGATAAGTCGGAGCTGCTACCGATTGCTAAAAAAATTAAAAAGTTAGGGTTCAATATTTACACTACTGAGGGGACAAGTAGCTTTTTGGAAAAAGGGGGCGTAGAGAGTATTTTGATAAAAAAGTTGCATCAAGGAAGACCGAACATTGCAGATTTGATAAAAAATAAAGAGATTCATTTAGTTATCAATACTCCCGCTGGACGTAACAGCAAGCATGATGATAGCTATATTCGAATGCTAGCTATCCAACAGAAAATTCCTTATATAACATCAATGGCTGCTGCTCAAGCCAGCGTTGAGGGAATAGAATCTGCTATCGGCGCGAAGTGTCCGCCAAAGTCTTTACAGGATTATTACCGGTTGCTTGTTTAATTTGGAGAATATAATGGTAAAAAAAATCGGTTTTGATAATGAGAAGTATTTAGAAGAACAGAGCCAGGCAATTCTTGAGCGGGTGGAAAGGTTTAATAATAAGCTCTATCTAGAGTTTGGTGGAAAAATCGTTTTTGATTATCATGCTTCAAGAGTTTTACCGGGATTTGATCCTAACGTGAAGATGCGGCTTTTGCAAAAGTTGAAAGATAAGGCCGATATTATTCTTTGTATCTATGCTGGCGATATTGAAAGAAGAAAAGTGCGAGCCGATTTTGGCATTACCTATGATGTCGACGCGCTTAAGCTGATAGATGATTTAAGAGCTTGGGAGATCAATGTTGCGGCAGTAGTGATTACTCGTTTTGAAGATCAGCCTTCAGCAATAATTTTTAAAAATAAACTCGAGCGGAGAGGAGTAAAGGTTCATACTCATCGATTTACTAAGGGCTATCCTACTGATGTAGATTTGGTAGTTAGTGATAAAGGCTATGGTGCAAATGCCTATATTGAAACCGAAAAGCCGTTGGTCGTGGTCACCGGACCTGGCCCAGGGAGTGGAAAGTTAGCTACCTGCCTTTCTCAGTGTTATCATGAGTACAAAAGAGGCGTAAAGGCTGGCTACGCTAAGTTTGAAACTTTTCCAATTTGGAACATCCCGCTTAAACATCCGGTAAATATTGCCTATGAGGCAGCTACTGCTGATTTAAGAGATTTTAACTTAGTAGATCCTTTTCATTTGGAAACTTATGCTGAGACATCAATCAATTACAATCGCGACGTAGACGCTTTTCCCTTGTTGCGGAGAATTTTAGAAAAGATAACTAAGGACGAATCGTTTTATAAATCTCCGACTGATATGGGGGTGAACCGAGCTGGATTTGGGATTGTTGACGATGCAGTCGTTAGGGAAGCAGCCAAACAAGAGATTATTCGCAGATATTTTCGCTATCGTTGTGAATATGTAATGGGTTTTGTTGATAAGGGAACAGTTGAAAGATGCGAATTGGTAATGAAAGAGCTTAAACTTGATCCTCAAGACAGAGTAGTAGTTGCCCCGGCCCATGAATCTGCTAAGCAAGCACAGGGCAAGGGTAAAGTTAACGGAGATATCTTTTGCGGTGCAGCTATCGAGTTAAAAGACGGATCAATCGTAACCGGAAAGAACTCTTCTTTAATGAATGCTCCTTCAAGTTTAATTTTAAATGCGATAAAAGAATTGGCCGAAATTCCTGATAAGATTCATCTATTATCACCGGTAATACTTAAATCGATTGAAGATTTAAAGAAGAGTTTATCTAGTAGTGCTGATTTGAGCTTAGATTTAGAGGAGACACTTATTGCTTTAAGTATAAGCGCGACTACTAATCCAACTACCCAGTTAGCTATAGAAAAGTTAAAAGAATTAAAAGGCTGTGAAGTTCATACGACGCATATTCCGGCCCCCGGCGATGAAGCCGGTTTAAGGAGTTTAGGGGTTAATCTTACTAGTGACCCTAATTTTTCTTCTAAGAGTCTTTTTGTTGTATAAGTACAACTAAGTTCTGAAAACGATTTGATTAGGAGGTAAAGCTATGAGTGGAATTTTTGGAGCAGTTTCTAAAAATAATTGTGCAGAGATTATACTTTATGGTACAGATTATCATTCGCATTTAGGAACTGAATACGGTGGCATGGCAGTGTTAGGTGAGACCTTCCAGCGGCAAATACACAATATTGCCCAAACTCAATTTAAATCTAAATTTTATGATGAATATAAGCAGATGAAGGGCAATAAGGGCATTGGTGTTATAAGTGCTCTAGAAGAGCAGCCGATGTATTTAAATTCTAAATTTGGCCCTTTTTGTATTGTTACTAATGGATTAATTGAGAATATTTCTGAATTAGCAAAAGATCTTCTTAGGGGGGGGGTTTCTTTTACCGAGATAAGCAAATATGAAGTTAACGAGACTGAACTAGTAGCAAAGTTAATTAATCAAGGTAAAGATTTAATTGATGGTATCGAGCAAGCGTTTGCTAAAATTCAAGGATCTTGTTCTCTTTTATTGCTTAATAAGGATGGTGTATATGCTGCTAGAGACAAGTTCGGCTACACTCCGCTTGTAGTCGGCCAGCGTGCTGATGCTATGGCAATTACATCAGAAAGTTGTAGTTTTGTGAATAATGATTTTAAAATAGTTAAATATTTAGAACCGGGCGAGATAGTTTTAGTTACCGAAAAGGGAATGGAGCAGAAGAAACCCGGTGGCAGCACTAATCAAATTTGTGCTTTTTTCTGGATTTACACTGGATTTCCGGCTTCAAGTTACGAAGGTATCAATACCGAAATCGTAAGGGAGCGTTGTGGTCGTCAGCTTGCCCGTGGCGATAAAGATATAGAGGTAGATGTTGTTTCAGGAGTTCCTGATTCTGGGGCAGCTCATGCTATTGGTTATGCTATCGAGAGTGGTAAACCTTACCGCAGACCTTTAGTTAAATATACTCCCGGATATGGCCGTAGTTATATTCCACCTTCTCAAGTTACCCGCGATTTAATAGCGAAGATGAAACTAATTTCGATTAAGGAAATTATTGATGGCAACCGAATCGTTGTTTGTGAAGATTCAATTGTTCGGGGAACTCAATTGAAGAATTTTACCGTAAAAAAACTTTGGGATTCAGGAGCTAAGGAAATTCATGTTCGGCCGGCTTGTCCGCCGCTTATGTTTCATTGTCGATTTAACCTTTCAACTCGCAGCAGTGACGAGCTTGTAGCTCGTCGGGCAATCCGAAGCTTGGAGGGTCGCGATATAAAAGACTTATCCGAGTACCTTGATCCGAATTCTCAAAAATATAAGGAAATGTTGGATTGGATTGCCAAGGATTTACAAGTTACCACTCTTAGGTATCAAACCGTAGACGATATGGTTGAGGCAATCGGCTTACCTAAGGAGAAACTTTGTCTTTACTGCTGGACCGGTGAATGTCCAGGATCAAAGAGCTGCGACCAAAATAGTTGTTCAACAGGTTGCCAAACAAAGTAAACTAGGTTAAAAAATCGATTATAAATGAATAAGGCGTTTCTCCTAATACGAGAAACGCCTTATTCATTAAGAAGACCCCCCTCCCCGAAAACGGAGAGAGGGTCCGTGGCTTTTGACTCTCTAGGACAGAGAGCCTTCACTAAAGGATAACATCTTTTTCCCTTGTGTTTCAAGAGGTTATGAAAGTATTCGTGAAAACGCTTACAAGGGTTAAATTTGAATATAGTTGCTGTTTTTTATAAAATAACTCAATAAAACCGGGTATCTCTATTTCTATCTTATTCAGCTAACATTTTTCTTTACAATTTAATTAGTGCAGTGTATAATCTAACCTCGTTGAGACATAAACTATTAAATAGTATAAGATTATGGATGTATTAAAGTTAGGCATACCTAAGGGAAGTTTACAGGAAAAAACCGTCGAGCTTTTTCGGATGGCCGGTTTTAATATCTATACTAGCAGTCGGTCGTATTTTCCGACTATCGACGATTCTCAGGTAAAGGTGGTTATGGTTAGGGCTCAGGAGATGTCTCGCTATGTTGAAGAAGGAGTACTTGACTGCGGGATCACCGGAGAAGATTGGGTTTTAGAGAATTCATCGGACGTTTTACGTTTGGCTGAACTGCGTTATGCAAAACGCACGCTTAATAAGGTACGTTGGGTAGTTGCAGTAAAGGATGATTCTAAAATAAAGAAGCTAGCCGATTTGAAGGGCAAGCGCATCGCCACCGAACTTTTAGGTTATACTAAAAAGTTTTTTAAAGCTAAAAAAATACCGGTTGATGTTGAGTTTAGTTGGGGGGCAACTGAAGTTAAGGTAAAAAGCGGTCTAGTTGATGCGATTGTTGAGCTTACTGAGACCGGTGAATCGCTTAGAGCCAATGGTTTAAAGGAAATCGCTACTATTTGTTTGTCGAGTACTCAATTTATCGCTAATAAATTAGCAGTAAAGAATAGCTGGAAGAAAAAGAAAATTGACTATATACTTTTACTTTTGAAAGGAGCCTTAGAGGCTCGTGATAAAGTGGGTTTGAAACTTAATATTAGGAAAGAAAATTTGGAAGAAATATTAGCGCTTTTGCCAGCCTTAAAGAAGCCAACTATTTCTTCTTTAACTTTAAAAGATTGGGTTGCTTGTGAAGTAATTATTGAAGAAAGCCGGGTGCGCGAAATTCTGCCGCTTCTTAAAGAAAAAGGAGCCCAAGGAATTATCGAATACCCCTTAAATAAAGTTATTTATTAAGAGGATAGTATGCCTTGCGGAAAAAAAAGAAAGCTAAAGAAAGTTAAAAGACATTGGTTTAAAAAAAGAAGAAAACAGCAAAGACACAAGTCTAAATAATAGCTTATTTTTATCTTGGGTTCCATGCTCTTTTTCTATTTTATATTTAAAAAACGCCACCTTACTTGGAGTTAAAGCAAGGAATAAAAGTGAAGCCTATAACTGGGTTAAAACTTAACCCAAAACATCTTCTGGTCTGCTTATTGGCTGTATTTCTTGTGCCTTCCTTTTTAGTTTCTCCTTGTTTTTCTAAAAGCCGAAAAAATGTTACTAAGCTTTATAGTGATTATCTAAATGGTCTTCATTATTTCCAGCGAGGGGAGTATGAGACCGCATTGGATAGTTTTAGGGCTGCTAAAGATAAGGATCCTGATTCGGTTCATCTCTCTTTGAAGCTAGCCGCAGCGTTAATCCGTTTAGAACGAATGGATGAAGCCGAAGAAGTTTTGCTCAAAGCAAAAAAGGCTGACCCTGATAATCTTGATATCTCCTTAGTTTTAATTTTTATTTACTCTTTAACTCACGACGATCAACAGCTTGAAGTCGAATACGAAAATTTTTTAAAGAAGGCTCACGAATTAAAACCAAAAGATCTCGGAATTTCTGAATATTTAGCTCAGTTTTATTTTTACAAAAATAAACCTACCGAGGCAATAAAGGTTTATGAGAAGATTCTTGAAAGCAACCCGAATCATGTCGGAGCAATTTTTTGGTTGGGCTATCTTTATGATGAGTCTGGCCGACGTAAAGAGGCAATTGATGTTTGGAAAAAGGGGCTGGCAATTGATGAGTCACACGCTCCGATTCTAAATTCATTAGGTTATGTTTATACCCTTGAGGGTGAGAATCTCGATCAGGCAAAAACAATGATCGAAAAAGCTTTAGAACAAGAACCGGAAAATGGCGCTTATCTTGATAGCTTAGGTTGGGTTTATTTTAAACTGGGTAATTTAGAAAAAGCTAAAGAATATCTAGAGAAAGCAATAGCCAACATCAAGGATCCGGAAATATTCGAACATTTAGGTGATCTTTATGCTGAGACTGGAGAACCGGCTAAAGGCCTTGAGTACTATAAAGAAGGTTTAGCTCATTTTCCCAATCACAGCTCTTTAAAGAAAAAGATTGAGCGCTATGAAAAATAAAACTGAGTTTTTAAAGAATAAAGCTAACGATATCAGAAAGCTTATTATCCAAATGTTGGCTGAGGCTGGCTCTGGCCATCCCGGAGGATCGCTTTCTTCAGCTGACATAATTGCTTGTCTTTATTTTGAGGTTTTAAACCATGACCCTAAGAATCCTGCTTTGGTTGATCGTGATCGATTCCATCTTTCTAAGGGGCATTGTTGCCCGGCAGTTTATGCAGCCTTAGCTTTAAGTGGATATTTTCCTAAGCAAGAGATATTTACTTTGAGAAAATTCGGTTCTATTTTACAGGGGCATCCTGATCGAAGAACTCCTGGCATTGAGGTGGCCAGTGGATCCCTCGGACAGGGAATTTCGGTAGCTTTAGGCATGGCTTTGACTGCTAAGCTTGATAAGAAGAGCTGGCGGACATATTGTCTTATTGGTGACGGAGAGAGCCAGGAAGGAAACATTTGGGAGGCAGCAATGGCTGCGGCTCATTTTAAGTTGGATAATTTATGTGTGATTGTCGATTTTAATCGTTTTCAAATTGATGGTCGGATAGAAGAGGTGATGGCGCTTGAGCCCTTAGTAAATAAGTGGGAGTCGTTTGGTTGGCATGTTATTGAATGTGACGGTCACAATGTTGAAGAACTGGTCCAGGCTTTTGGTAAGGCAAGAACAGTTACTTTAAAGCCAACGATAATTGTTGCTCATACGGTCAAGGGTAAAGGGGTTTCTTTCATGGAGCATGTTGCTGATTTTCACGGAAGAGCTCCGACTGAGAAAGAAAAAGAAGTTGCCTTTAAGGAACTTCAAGATATTGAACAGGACGAAAAAGAGTTATAATATGGAAAAGCTATATGCACGAGACGTTTACGGCCAAACTTTAGTTGAGCTGGGTAATAAAGACGAAAATTTAATTGTTCTTGATGCTGATCTTTCCGGATCAACTCGAACCGTTTTTTTTCAGCGAGAATTTCCTGAACGGTTTTTTAATTTTGGCGTTGCTGAGCAAAACATGATGGCTGCCGCAGCTGGTATGGCCAGTTGCGGAAAGATTGTTTTCGCTTCAACTTTTGCTATGTTTGCTACGGCTAGGGCTTTGGACCAGGTACGAAATTCTATTTGTAGTAATAACTTTAATGTTAAGATTGTCGCCACTCATGGCGGGATAAGTGTTGGTGAGGACGGAGCATCTCATCAAGCTTTAGAAGATGTAAATTTTTTCAGGGCTATTCCGAATATGCGGATAGTGGTTCCGGCTGACGGACCTCAGACAAGGGAAGCGGTCATTGCCGCTTATGAGGCTCAGGGTCCAATCTATATTCGTTTGGGACGCTCAAAAGTTCCTACCTTAGAGAATAAAAGTAAGTTCATTCTTGGTAAGGGCCAGATTCTCGCTTCCGGCGAAGGCCTGGCGATTATTGCTTGCGGAGCCATGGTTCAAGAGGCATTGGCTGCCCGTCAGATTCTTGAAAAAGATCAAATATCGCCAACTATAGTTAATATGCATACGATAAAACCGATTGACGAAGAGTTACTTATAGATATAGCTAAAAGTCATAGCAAGATTCTTGTTTGCGAAGAACATCAAGTTCGTGGAGGTCTGTTCTCAGCAGTGGCCGAAGTTTTAATTCGCAAACAACCGATTCAGACCGAATGCATTGGGGTCCAAGATTCGTTTGGGCAATCAGGATCGCCTAAGGAGCTCATGGATTTTTATGGTCTCTCCTCTGATTGTATCGCTGAAAAAGCGAAAAAACTCATGCGGCAGTAAGGCCTGCATTTTAAGTCCTGCCAAAATAAACCTATACCTTAATATATTAGGTAAGTATCCCGGTGGCTATCATTGCATCGAAAGCATTGTTGAGCGTATCTCTCTAAACGATAGAATTAAAATTACCGTTAAATCTGATCCGGAAATTAAAATTTTTTCAAATGATAAAAGCCTCCAGACAAAAGATAATCTTATTGTTAAGGCGGCCGAATTAATAAAAAAACATTACAAGATTCCTTTTGGCTTATCGATAAAGTTAGAAAAGAATATCCCAGTTGGCTCTGGCCTAGGTGGAGGGTCTTCTAATGCGGCCAGCACCTTGATAGTCTTAAATACTCTTTTTGACCTTAAATTAGATAAGTCTGAGCTATATAAATTAGGGGCAAGGCTTGGTAGTGATGTAAATTTTTTTATTTCCGAAAGTAAGTTTGCTTTGCTTAAAGGAAGGGGCGAAAAGTTAATGCCATTGAAAATTGATAAAAAGTTTTCTCATTTTATTATTTGGCCTAAAAAAAGCATATCAACTAAAGAGGTCTATGACCGCCAGAAAGCGAAATTGACAAAGTTTTTCAATAGTGTTAAGATATTGCAGTACGCACTCGCAGAGGGTGACATTTTTTTGATAAAGAAAAACATTTTTAATGTTTTAGAAAAAGAGGCTTGTAATATTTGTCGAGAATTAAAGCTAGCAAAGCAATATTTGAGCAATAAAGGAATTTTCACTAAAGTTACCGGAAGCGGTAGCGCGCTTTACACGATAGGGGCTTCTTCATCTCTGAGAATTTTTAAAAAAGGATTGCCGTCTTCTTGGACTGTGTTTAAGGCACAGACCTTTTGAATAGATGTTTTTGATCTTTAGAATATTTGTGCCAAACAGCTATGAGTATCGTGAAAAGGAGGTAGCAAGAGATGGAGATCACAGAAGTTAGAGTTTCTCTTCGAGAAAGCGAGGGAAAGCGGCTCAAGGCTTACGCAACAATTACTTTTGATAATTCTTTTGTCGTGAGGAACATCAAAGTGATTGAAGGAAACAGCGGCTTATTTGTTGCTATGCCAGCAAGAAAACTTAAGCAGTTCTGTCCTCGTTGTGGAAAAAAAGTTGACGTAGGGAGTCAGCATTGTAGCCATTGTGGGGTACAGCTGCCGCCTGCTCCTAGGGGCATGGAAGAAAATCGACAAGCGACTCATCAGGACTTAGCCCACCCAATTAATCAAGAGTTTCGCGATTATCTTCAGGCCAAGGTTTTAGATGCCTATCAGCAGGAAAAGAAATCACCGACTAAGAGGGAATATAAAGAAGAACCAAAGGCGGAAGAGACAGCTTAAATCGCAGATTTTTTAAATAGCTTTTAAACATATCTTTATTTATTTAATAGATTAATTTTTGCCCGGTAGTGTAATTGGCAACACAGCAGCTTTTGGAGCTGCCCTTCCTGGTTCGAGTCCAGGCCGGGCAGATATTATTAAGGAAATTTAAAAACATGAAACAATTTACGGCGATAGTTTTGGCGGCAGGAAAAGGAAAGCGGATGAATTCTGCCCAGCCCAAGGTTTTAGAGAGTTTAATGGGGAAGCCGTTAATTTATTACGTGATAGCTGAATTACTGCTTTTGAAGAAACAGGTTAAACAGATAGTAGTAGTTACTGGGTATAAGGGTGAGCTGGTTAAAAAAGAAGTAAGGAATAACTTCCCGGAAGTTTTACATTACTTAGAGTTTGTTAATCAGAAAAAATTAGATGGAACAGCTAAAGCAGTTCAGCTGGGGAGTAAAAAAGCAAAGCATGGTAATATTTTAGTTGTCTGTGGCGATACGCCGCTTATAACTAACCTAACGCTTAAAAAATTTATTGCTTCTTACTTAAGAAAAAAACTTGCTTGTTGCGTGCTTACTGCGGTTATGGAAAGAGAGAATTCCCTTGGCCTAATAGTTTATGATAAGTTTGGAAAGTTAAAAAGTATTACTGAAAAGATAGAGCTAAAAAATAGTCGTAGAGGACTTTTGATTTTCGGAGAGGTCAATAGTGGGATTTATTGTTTTGAACGTAAGACCTTGGTTAAAAATTTAGCGAAGATTAAAATGAATAAACGGAAAAAAGAGTATTTTCTTACTGATATAGTTGAAATTCTTTATCAGCAGAAAGCCATTTTAGGTTCTTACCTTTTGCCTAGCTTTCAAGAGATAACAGGCATAAATAGCAAACAAGACCTAGCTTTGGCTAGACGACTTATGCAAAGAAGAATTATTGAAAGCCTTATAAATAGGGGAGTTAACGTTATTGATCCGGAAACTACCTTCATTGAGGCCGGGGTAAAAGTTGGTAAAAACACTGTAATTTATCCCTTTACCTTTATTGAGAAAGGTGTTATAATCGGCAGCTGTTGTTCTTTGGGACCTTTTGCCCGTCTGCGAAAAGGTACGTCTATAGGTGATAATTCGCATATCGGTGACTTTATTGAGCTTAATCGTAGCAAGATTGGCCGTAATGTAAGAATGAAGCATTTTGGCTATATTGGCGATGCCGTAGTTGAGGATAACGTAAACATCGGCGCCGGAACAGTTACTGCTAATTTTGACGGCAAACTTAAGCAGAAAACTTACATTAGGAAAGGTTCTTTTATCGGCTCAGATACTATTTTAGTTGCCCCTTTGGAAGTAGGAAAGAATAGCACAACTGGGGCCGGAAGCGTAGTCACTAGGAATGTTAAGTCAGGAACGGTGGTTGTGGGAGTTCCAGCTAAAAAATTAAAGAAGCGAGGATGATTAATGGATAAAATGGTAATTTTTAGCGGTAGCGTCAATAAGAAGCTTGCTAATAAGATTTGCGGGAAACTTAATGTAAAGTTAGCTAAAGCTATTACTACGCATTTTAGTGACGGCGAGATTAGAGTTGAAATTGGTGAAAACGTAAGAGGAAAAGATGTATTTATTATTCAACCGACTTGCCCACCAGTTAATGAAAATTTAATGGAATTATTAATCATGCTTGATGCTCTTCGTCGGGCTAGCGCTAAAAGAATCACTGCAGTCATTCCTTATTTTGGTTACGCTCGTCAAGACCGGAAAGATCAGCCACGAGTACCGATAACTGCAAAGTTGGTGGCGAATATTTTGACCGGCGCCGGAGCAGATCGAGTTTTAACGCTTGATTTACACGCTGGCCAAATTCAAGGGTTTTTTGATATTCCTTTGGATCATTTATATGGTATTAATGTTTTTGTTGATTATTTTCGAAGAAAAAAAATCAAAGATTTGGTTATAGTCTCTCCTGATGTCGGAGGAATAAAGATGGCCAGGGCTTATGCTAAGCGGTTTAAGGCCGGGTTGGCTATCGTTGACAAGCGAAGGAACTCACCGGAAGCAACAGAAGTTATGCATATATTAGGTGAAGTTAAAGATAAAAACGTTATTTTGGTTGATGATATAATTGCTACTGGTTCTTCAATAGTTGAAGCTGCCAGGGCTATAAAAAAAGCCGGGGCCAATAAAGTATTCGCAGCGATTACTCATGGAATTTTATCTCGGGATGCAGTTTCAAAAATTAACAAGTCGACTATAGATGGTTTGGTTATTACCGACTCTATTCCTTTAGATGATGCTAAAAAAAGTAAAAAAATAAAAGTTATTTCTGTAGGCAATCTTTTTGCTGAAGCGATAAAGAGAATTCATTTTGAAGAGTCAATTAGTGGCCTGTTTAATTCATTGGAGAAGCAATAATTATGGAAAGAGTAAAAATTAAAGTAAGCAATAGGGAAGGTAAAGGAAAAGAGATAGTTAAGCGATTAAAAAAAGAGGGTTTTGTCCCGGCTGTCGTCTATAGTTCAGATATGAACGCTACCTTAACCGTACCGGTTGAAAGTTTGAAGATTTTACGAGCAATACATTTCTCAGAAAGCACGGTAATTGATATGCAGATAGAAGGAGGTAAGGAATCAGTTTCTTTACCGGTTTTAATAAAAGACGTTCAATTTAATCCAGTGACCGAGACACCGATACATATAGATTTTCTTAAAGTATCCTTGACTGAAAAAATTAAAGTTGAGATACCGATTATTTTAAAGGGTGAGTCTAAGCAAGTCAAAGAAGAGAATGGAGTTATCGAGCAAATCTTGCGTGAGCTGGAAGTCGAAGGTTTGCCTTTAGATATACCAGAACATATCGATTTAGACATTTCTGGCTTAGAAATAGGTAAATCTATTCATGTCGAGAGCCTAGCTGTTTCCGATAAACTTAAGTTAATTACCGATCCTCAGGCTACGATAGTTACAGCTTTGGCTAAGAAGGAAGAAGTTGAAGAGGAGCCTTTAGTTGAAGCAGCACCACCTGGTGAGCCAGAGGTTATTAAGGAAAAGAAGGAAGCAGCTGGAGATCAGTCTAAGGAAGGCAAGAAAGAAGACAAGGAAGATAAAGAAAAGAAATAAAGTGAAATTCATTTTTGGCCTTGGTAATCCCGGAATACAGTATAAACAAAATAGACATAATATAGGGTATCGGATAGTTGAGAAAATAGCTGAAACTGAGAATAGTTCTTTTAAAAGAAAGTTTGGCCTTGGAGGGCTGATAGCGATTACAAAGATAACGACACCGGGGGAAAGTTATTGTTTCATTAAGCCAACTACCTTTATGAATAATTCAGGCCGATGCCTTAAGGCGGCTAAAAAAAAGTATGGTTTTTCTTTAGACGATATCTTGGTAGTTTATGACGATGTCGATTTAGAGCTGGGAGTGGTTAAATTTAAGAAAAGTGGTTCTTCCGGAGGACATCGTGGCATGCAGTCAATAGTAGAGACATTAGGAACAGATCAGATAAATCGGCTAAGAGTTGGCATCGGAAGAGATTCAAGGATCGATACTGCTGACTATGTTCTTTCTGATTTTTCTGGTTCGGAATTAAAATTTCTACCGGAAATTATTAATAAGGCTGCTTTTGCTTGTTGCGATTGGGTCAGCAAAGATGCTGAGTTTGTTATGCAGAAGTATAATTCGACTAAGTCTTAGGCTTTTTAGATGCCAAGGTTAGTCTCATTAAGGAGGAGAAAAAAGTGAATCGAAATTACGAAAGTATGATGATTGTTAGATCGGATATATCCGAGGATCAGCAGCAAGAAATTTTTAATAAGATTATTAAAAAGATAGAAGACCTTGGAGGCAAGGTTTCTGTATCAAAGATATGGGCTAAGGAGCGTAATTTCTATTTTGTCTTAAAGTCAAGAGGGGCCGAGAAGAAGAAATATGATCGAGGTTGTTACTGGCTTATTAATTTCGTTTTAGCTAATGACAAGGTCGATGAGCTTAAAGAAGCCATCCGCCTAGAAGAGCGAATACTGCGCAGTGTTATAATTAACAAAGAGCATCAGGTTAAAGCAGCTATTGTAAAGACTGAGAATTCTTGAAAGGGAGGCGAATATGATAAGTTTTAATAAGGTATTTTTGGTTGGCAATTTAACTAAAGACCCTGAGTTGCGTTATACTCCTCAAGGGACAGCTGTGGCTACCTTACGTTTAGCCTCAAACCGTACATTTAAAGATAAAACCGGTCAGGCACAGAAAGATACTTGTTTTGTCAATGTTGTGGTTTGGAGTCAGATGGCCGAGGTTTGCAATCAGTACTTACAGAAAGGAAGGCAAGTCTTGGTTGAGGGGCGTTTGCAGTCACGTAATTGGCAGAATGCTGAGGGCAAAAATCGTAGTACTCTGGAAGTGATCGCTACTCGTGTGCAATTCATGTCTGGTGGTCAACGTCAGGAAACTCAAAATTCTCAAGAGATTGATTTAGGGGATTCACCGGAAGAGGTTGTAAATTTAGAAAGTGAAACTTCAAAGAATACAGGAGCAATTTAACATGTTGAGAAGAAAACCAAGAGATAAAAAAATCCTACCTAAAAGGGGGGTACGAGTCCAGAAGGATTGTGGTTTTTGTAAGGCCACTCTTGATATTGATTACAAAAATATAGAGTTACTTGCGCATCATATTTCTTCACGGGGCAAGATCTTGTCAAGACGGATTAGCGGCAACTGTGCGAAGCACCAACGTAAGGTATCTCGAGAAATAAAACGAGCTCGTTTTATGAATCTGCTTCCTTACGTCGGCAGAGTTTTTTCTTAAAATTTAAAATCATAATCAGGTTTAAATTAAACAGGAGCATTAGGTGAAAGTAATACTTCTTGCAGATTTAGGTAAGTTCGGTAAAGAGGGCCAGACCAAAGAGGTCAAAGACGGTTATGCGCGCAATTTTCTTATTCCACGTAAATTAGCTTTGCGGGCTAATGCTGGCAGTTTAAAGAGATTTGAAGATTTAAAGAAGGCCAAGCAAAAGAGTGTTGATATTCAAAAGAAACAATTTTCCGAGCTTAAAGAGAAAATTGAAAAGATTTCCTTAACGATTCCGTCGGAAGCAAAGGAAAATGAAGAACTTTACGGTGCAGTTAAAGAATCTCAAATTGCTAAACTTCTTGAAGCTGAAGGTATAAAGATCGAAAAAAATAAGTTTATGGTTGATGAGCCGATACGTAAACTTGGTGTTTATAAGGTCAGAATATCGCTTCATCCTGAAGTGGAAGCTATTTTGCGTCTTTGGGTTGTTAAAAAATAAATAGGTTGTCCTGCTAAATTTTAGGTTTAGTGATGAGCGTAGATAGTCCTACCCAACATCTCGATAAAATTCCGCCTCAAAATATTGAAGCAGAAATGGCTACTTTAGGGGCAATGCTGCTTGATGAAAAATCAATACCTGAGATAATTGAGCTAGTTGATGAGCAATCTTTTTATAAAAACGAACATAAAATAATTTATAATAGTATTGTTTCTCTTTTTGATGTCCGCAAGAAAGTAGATATCCTCACTATTTCTGAAGAGTTAAATAAAAATAAGTTACTTGAGCGAGCCGGAGGCTCAGCCTACCTAACTACGCTTGTTGATTTTATCCCTACCTCTGCTGGAGCAACCAGTTACGCTCGGATCGTGAAAGAAAAAGGTATTTTGCGTTCGCTAATTGATAGCTCAACTAATATTATTGCTTCGGTTTACAAGGGAGGAGCTGAGGTTAGTTCTCTTTTGGATGAAGCCGAAAAACGTATTTTTGAAATTAGTGATCGAAGAGTTGAAGGTGGATATGTTCACATAAAGGATATTATTAAGGATGGAATAGAGTTAATTGAATCTCTTTACCATAAGAAGTCTCATGTAACCGGGGTACCGACCGGATTTAAGGATTTTGATTTAAAAACTGCTGGATTACAAAAAGGCGACTTGATAATTGCCGCTGGAAGGCCATCAATGGGTAAAAGTGCCTTTGTGACTTCGATTGCTGCCCATGTGGCAGTTGAGGAAAAAATTCCGGTCGCTATTTTTAGTTTGGAAATGTCCAAAGAACAGTTAATGCAAAGATTTTTGTGTTCTTTGGCCAAAGTAGAGGTTAATCGAGTAAGAACCGGATTCCTGGCTCCTTCGGAATGGCCGATTCTAACCAGTGCTGCTGGTAAGCTTTCGGAAGCTCCGATTTATATTGATGATACCCCGGCGATAAATGTCTTTGAATTACGGGCAAGAGCCCGTCGTCTAAAGGCCCATCACGATGTTCAGTTGCTTTTAGTAGATTATTTGCAATTAGTTAGAGGTATGCGGCGTGGTGATAGCCGCCAACAGGAGATTTCAGACATATCGCAAAGTTTAAAGGCCCTGGCTAAAGAGCTCGGCGTGCCAATTATTGCCGTAAGCCAGCTGTCTCGGGCTGTTGAATCTCGAGAGGGCCATCGTCCAAAACTTTCTGATTTACGAGAGTCGGGAGCAATTGAGCAGGATGCTGACGTTGTTGTTTTATTGTTTAGAGAGGAATATTATAATCCCACTGAAGCTAACCGAGGTACAGCCGAAGTAATAATTGCAAAGCAACGCAATGGTCCAGTAGGAAGTATTCATTTGACATTTTTAAAGGAGTTTACTCGGTTTGCCGATATGGCCAGAGATGAAAAAGATATGTAATTTTAGCCTTATTCTTGTCTTCAACCGGCATTCAGAGGGTTGACTTTAACTGAGAATAGATTTATAATGATTCAAATAATGAAAAAGATAGCGATTCTAAGTTTATTTTTTTTAGGTTTTAATTTGTTTAGCTATTCACAAGATCAAACTGCCCGCATTGATATTCAGGGTAATGAAATTGTGAGTGATGCTACGATTATTTCTAAGATTAAGATTCGTGCCCGCCAAGTTTACAACGAAAATATTATCAACGAAGATGTTAAAAACCTTTACGCAACCGGTTTTTTTGAGACCGTTGAGGCTAAGAAAGAGGATTCTTCTGAAGGGGTGGTCATAACTTTTAAGGTTAAAGAAAAGCCGGTCTTGAAGAAAATTTCTATTGAGGGTGCTCGTTTCATCAGGAAAGACAAAATTTTGGCTGCTCTTGATATAAATGAAGGTTCGTTTGTTGATGAGTACTCTTTAAAAGAGGCTGAGAGGAAAATAAAAGGTCTTTACGATATTAAGGGTTTTTCTCAGGCAGAGGTTATGCACGAATCAGAAATTTCTAAAGTTAAAAATGAGATTCAGGTAATTTTTCGTATAAATGAAAAGGGAATCCTTAAGGTAAGACATGTGGCAGTAATTGGCAATTCTTCTTTTTCAGCCAGGAAGATTACTAGAATTATGAAAACCCGAAAAGCTTGGCTATTCAATAGGGGTATTTTTAAGGAAGATGTTTTGGAAGATGATTCTAATCGGATATCTGATTTTTATCGCTTACAGGGTTTTACTGATGTCGTAGTCAAAATAAACACAAGCTATAAGCGTAAAGGGGTTTATCTTAATGTAGTGATTGAGGAAGGCAAGCGTTATCATGTCGGTCAAATCAAAATAGAAGGAAATAATGAGATTACCTCCGAAGACATTTATAAAAAAGTGGTTCTAAAAACTGACAGCATTTTTAGCGAGCAGGCGGTTTATTATGACGCCTCAAGAATTAGGGAACTTTATGTAGATAGAGGCTATATTTTTTCTCAGGTTGAGCCTGAAAGTATTTTTAATTCTCAAACTGAAAAGGTTGATATTTCCTATGCTATTTCTGAGAACGAAATTGCCTATATTGAAGACGTCGAAATCAGAGGTAATGTAAAGACTAAAGACAAAGTTATTCGCCGAGAGATTCGGGCCTATCCTGGTGATAGGTTTGACGGCAAAAAAGTAAGAAAAAGTAAGGAGCGTTTAGAGAATTTAGGATTTTTTGAAGAGCTAAGATTTGGTACCGAACCTGGTTCCGAAAACGATAAAGTTGATTTAGTAGTTGACGTTAAAGAGGCTAAGACTGGGTATTTTAGTTTTGGTGGCGGCTATTCGTCAATAGAACAGTTTGTTGGCTTTGTCGAGCTTAAGCAGCGTAACTTTGATTATCGGAATTGGTCTACTTTTACCGGTGCCGGTCAAGATTTAACTTTGCAGCTAAGCATGGGGACATTATCTAATAAATATCAGTTAAGTTTTACTAATCCTTGGATATTTGATAAACCGGTTTCTTTTGGTTTTGATGGGTATAAAAAAGGACACGATCGCGACGATAATGTTGGTTATGCTTATGAAGAAGATGTGCGCGGTGGAGCTTTGCGTTTGGGACGAAAGTTTAACGATCAATGGAACGGCGGTGTAGCTTATAGACTTGAAAGGGTTGAGATAACTAATGTTATTGATGAGGCTAGTGAAGACCTTAGAGAAGAGACTGGAATTACCGATTTAAGTAGTATTGAAACACATCTTAACTTTGACAGTCGAGATAATGTATTTTCGCCGACAAAAGGTTTATTTTGGTCAAATAGTTTGCAGCTTTTTGGCGGCCCGGTTGCCGGAGATCGCGACTTTGTAAAGTATCTCGGAAGAGTTAGTTTTTACATTCCGAGCATAAAAAAATCAGTATTTGAGGTGCGCATGCAGGCTGGCCTTAGCAATCCTTTCTCAGATACTGATAAGGTCCCTATCTATGAGCGGTTTTTTACCGGCGGATCTTCTTCAATTAGAGGATATCGTGAACGAAAGGTCGGACCGATAGACGAGAAAAGTGAAGATCCAATTGGTGGAGAGGCTTTATTTGTAGGAAACCTAGAGTATACTTACCCTTTAATTAATTTTCTTAAAGTTGCCACTTTTTTTGATACTGGTAATGTTTGGCAGAAAAATAGTCATTTTATGAGCGGAAATTTAAAATCAAGTGTTGGTTTGGGCTTAAGAGTCAAAACTCCGATTGGTCCGGTAAGTGTTGATTATGGCTGGCCGCTTGACCTTGAGCCGGGAGAAGAGGAGAAAGAAGGAAGATTTCATTTTAGTGTAAGTCGTGGCTTTTGAAAGCCTTTAGTTTGATAAAAGGAAGCTAATTTAGTAGCTGTTGACATTTTAAAAAGGGGGACAAAATGAAGAAGTTTTTAGTTTTTTTGATTGCTCTTGGGGTTATGACTAGCCTTGCTTTTACATCTTTTTCAGAAGATTTAAAAATTGGTTATGTTGATATTTTTAAGGTTTTTAATGAATACCAGAAGACCAAGGAATATGACAAAACCTTGGAAGCAAGGAAGAAGGATATAGAAAAACAACTTGAAGAAAAGAAAAACATTTTAGAAAAAATGCAAAAGAAACTTAGCGTGATTAAAGAAGAAGAAAAGGCTAAGGAACAGGAAAAAATAGCTAAAGTTGTTGAAGAGTACCGTGAATTAGAGCGTACAGGTTTTATTGATATTAAAAAGGCAAGAGATGAGAAGATGAAGGAAATAATTGAAGATATCAATAAAATTATTGATGATTACGCAAAAAAAGGTAGCTTTAACTTAATTGTTAATGAAAATGCTGTTCTTTATGGTGATAAGGTTATGGATGTAACCTCAGACATCTTAAAAATTGCCAATAAGCAACATAAGAAAAGTAAATGAGATTCACTCTTGGGGAAATTGCCCGTCTAGTCAACGGAGAGCTAGTCGGCTCGCCGGATACTCTCATTACTGGTATTTCAGGCATTAAGGAAGCTAAGGAAGGGGATATAACCTTTTTAGCTAATTCTAAGTATTCTTCTTTGATGCAGGCGACCTGTGCCTCAGCGGTTATTACTTCACGCGAACCTCTGGAAACGAAAAAGCCAGTTATTAAAACTGACAATCCTTCAATAGCTTTTACTGCAGTTGTCGGATTGATTGCCCCTGACGGTGTTGAACATCCTAAAGATATTCATCCAACCGTAATTATATCTAAAGAGGCGCAGATTGCTAAGGGTGTTGCTATTGGGGCTTATACGGTAGTTGAGAAGGGTGTTTCGATAGCCGAAGGGACAATTATCTATAGTGGTTGTTATTTGGGTAGCAATACGAAAATTGGTAAAAATTGCCTCATTTATCCACACGTATCAATAAGGGATAGGGTAGAGATAGGAGATCGAGTAATTATTCATTCGGGAGCAGTTATTGGCAGTGATGGTTTTGGTTTTGCTATGGTCAAGGGGGTTCAGGAGAAAATTCCTCAAATTGGAACAGTATTAATAGATGATGATGTTGAGATTGGCGCAAATGTTACTATTGATCGAGCAAGGTTTGATAAGACAATCATTGGCAAAGGCACTAAGATAGACAACCTTGTTCAAATTGCTCATAATGTAGTTACTGGCGAAAACTGTATTATTGTAGCTCAAGCCGGTGTTTCCGGGAGTACGGTTTTAGGTAAAGGGGTTATTTTGGCTGGTCAGGCCGGTATCGTTGGTCATATCTGTATTGGCGATAAGGCAATAGTTGCTGCTCAGGCCGGAGTTACAAAGAGTATTCCGGCTGAAACAAAAGTTTCTGGGTATCCGGCAAAGCCGCATCGAGAAGCTAAGCGAGTAAATGCCTGTCTCCAGCGTCTTCCGGATATGTATAAAAAGATAAAAGAACTAGAGGATAAAATAAAAGGGCTAGAGAAAAAATTGGATAAATAAAAAATGGATAATCAGAGAACAATTAGTAAAAAAATAGTTTTTGAGGGAGTTGGTCTGCATACCGGTGTAAAAACTAAATTAGAGATGCTGCCGGCGGCAGTAGATTCGGGGATAACTTTCTTAAGGCAGGATATTGATTCTCCGACTTTGATTAAGGTAAGTCCTTACTCGGTTTTAAATCCGGAAAAGTTTCCTCGTCGGACTTCGATTGGATCAGGCAAGGTATGTGTCCATACGGTTGAACATTTGATGGCCGCGTTGCATCTTCTTGGTATTGATAATCTTCAAATAAATATTTGGGGTGAAGAAGTTCCTGGTTTAGATGGGAGCGCTAAGGATTTTGTTGAGCAGATACAGAAAGTGGGCTGCATTGAAGAGTCAGTAGCTCGTGATAGGTTAATTATAAAGGAGCCGCTTTGGGTGGAGGAGGGCTCAGCCAGTGTAGTAATTTTACCTTACCATACGTCTCGTATTTCTTATGTGCTCAATTACGATAGCCCGCTTATTGGTTCTGGCTATGTTGATGTTGTGATTAATGGAAGTTTAAATAATAATCTTTACGAGGCGCGAACTTTCTGTTTAGAGAATGAAGTTAAGTCTTTACTTGACATGGGTTTAGGAAAAGGTGCTAATTATAAAAATACCTTGGTAGTTTCTGAAAAGGGTATTGTTGATAATAAGTTAAGAGTTTCTGATGAATTTGCTAAACATAAAATTTTAGATTTAATCGGAGATCTATATTTAGCTGGACCGATACAAGGTCATATAATTGCAATCCGTGGTGGACATTCATTGAATATAAAATTGTTGGAGAAGCTACGTCGCTATCGCGAAAGAGCAAAAAGTGCTGGCGTTGCCTCTCAAACAGCCTATATTCCCAAGGAGACCGAGCTAAATGCCGAAGAGATTATGAAAATACTTCCTCATCGTTACCCTTTTCTTTTGATTGATCGAATAACCTATTTAGATAAAGGGAAGCGAGCCGTTGGGATCAAAAGCGTTACTATGAATGAGTACTTTTTCCAAGGTCATTTTCCCAGCCGGCCAGTTATGCCCGGTGTTTTGATAGTTGAGGCAATGGCCCAAGTGGGCGGCGTACTCATGCTTGCTTGTGAGGAGCATAGCGGTAAATTAGCTTACTTTATGGCGGCAAATAATATAAAATTTCGAAAAACAGTGGTTCCTGGAGATCAACTACGCATTGAAGTCGTGGTTGGTAAGGTACGTAGCAAAACCGGAGCAGTAAGCACGAAGGCTTTTGTTGACAATAAAGTTGTTGCTGAGGCTGACCTTATGTTTGCGCTTGTTGAGTCATAATCTTGACTGTTAAAGAGTTTTCTTTGCCCTACCTTTAATTTCTGATATAATAATCACCCTATGACTAGTAAAATTGACCCTAGAGCTTTGGTGAGCCCTGGTGCCCAGTTAGCTGATAATGTTACAATCGGTCCCTTTGCGGTAATCGGTGAAAATGTAAAGCTTGGCGCCAATGCTATTATTGATTCTTTTGCCCAAATTCTCGGATACACTGAGATTGGCGAGGGTTGTCATATTTTTCCTTATGCGGTAATTGGCAACGTTCCTCAGGATTTAAAGTATAATGGTCAAAAGAGTTTTCTGATAATCGGCAGCAATAACTGTATTAGGGAATTCGTAACGATTAATCCTGGAACTGAGGAAGGCTCTAAGACCGTTGTTGGGGATAACAATCTTATCATGGCCTATTCTCACATAGCTCATGATTGTTTAGTTGGCAGTGATAATGTTTTTGCAAATGCTGCCACTTTGGCCGGACATGTGACAATTGGAAATAAGGTTGTCATTGGAGGGCTGGTTGCTGTGCATCAATTCTGTCGTCTTGGTGATTTATCGATAGTTGGCGGTTGCTCAAAGGTTGTCCAAGATATTGCACCCTATTCAACTAGTGACGGGCATCCGGCTTCTGTTCGTGGGGTAAATTTGATAGGGTTACGTCGGGCTAAATTAGATTCAACAGTCATAGCCAATTTAAAAAAAGCATTTAAAATTCTCTTTTTTGAGAATCACACTTTTGATAGAGCAAAAGTCTTAATTAGCGAAAGCCTACCGCAACAAAAAGAATTAGAATACCTTATTAACTTTATTTCTTCCTCTAGGAGAGGAATGAGTAAATGAAAATAGGAATTATTGCTGGAAATCGTCTCTTACCTTTACTTCTCGCCCAGAGAATTAAGCAAAATAATAGTCAGCTGCAAGTAATTGCTATTTGCTTTAAAGGGGAAACTGATTCGACAATCAAGCGTTATGTCGATAAAACTTATTGGCTAGATGTCGGAAAACTTAGTGAGCTTAAAAAAATTCTTCAATTCGAAGGCCTAAAGCAATGCATTATGGCTGGCCAGATCAACCCCCTACATATTTTTCGCAGTAAGACTTGGGATGCTGAGCTTAAAAGCCTAGTCGGTAAAGTTGAAGATTTTCGCCCGCACACAATATTTAAAACGATAGTCAATAGCCTCGAGGCTGGGGGAGTTTCTTTTCTTGATTCTACGGCCTATTTGGGAGAGGACCTGGCTGAAAATAGAGTAATGAACGATTTAGGGCTTAAAACCAGCATAACCAAAGATATTGATTTTGGCTTAGAGGTTATATCCCGTTTTGTTGAGCTTGATGTTGGTCAGACAGTTGTTGTTAAGAAGGGCAGCGTTGTCGGTCTTGAGTCATTGGAAGGGACTGACAGAACTATTAAGCGAGCTCACCGTTTGGCCGGATCCGGCTGTGTAGTATTGAAATTTTCAAAAGCGAATCAAGATTTACGTTTTGATGTTCCAGTGGTGGGAATTTCTACTCTTAAACTTCTAAAACGCATTAAAGCCGAAGCTTTAGTTCTAGAGAAGGAAAAGGTTATAATCCTTGAGAAGCCGCGCTTTTTATCATTAGCAAAAAAGTGGAAGATTCCCGTCCTCGGTCGTGTCCGTAAATAATCAGCCCCTAATAATTAGATGAAACCTTTAATTGTATTTTTTTGCTGTCTATTTTTAATTTTTTCGGCAAATACTTTTTATGCTATTGCTGAAGATAGTAGTCTAGAATCTGCCGATGAGGCTTTAATTTTTTTGGACACAAAGCTTGACCTGGAGTACTATCTTAATACGGCAATTCTTTTTAAAGCTTCCGGTGAGAATGAACGTGCACTTGAAGTTTTATCTAAGGCTGAGAGCCAGTTTCGAAATGATCGGCGTTTTGTTGCTTATCTCGCTAGGTTTAACTACCTTTTAGGTAATTCTCAGAAAGCTTTAGATATCTTCGCTGAGCTTAAAAATAAAAACTGGGATGATTTTATTTATTTGGGGCTAATCTATGAAGACTTAGGTCAAATTAATAAGGCAATTAGTAGTTATTTGGCTTCATTAAAGAGCAGAGATAATAGTATTGCTTTATTTCGTTTAGCCAAAATTTATCGAAAGCAACAACGCTATCGAGAAGCGATTAGCTATTTTAAACGCTTAATAAAAGCTGATTCCAGCATTAGGCTTAGCTATTATTATCTTGGTGAATGTTTATTGAAGAAGGCTAAGCATGATGAGGCTTATAAATATTTATCCAAAGCAATAAAGTTTTATCCTGAGTCAGGGTCGGTGGCTAAGCTATTTGATCAGTCAAAGCAGGCCCTAGGCAAAGATTTTTTTATTGCTAAGAAGAATCTAAAGGATAAACAGAGAAAGAGGGTCGAATCTCCTAGTTATGTTCCGAAAGATGGAACTTTTGATATCGCGATCGGTTTAGCTAAGGAGCTAAAACAGTTTTCCTTCTCTTCGAGAGGTAATTTTGTTATTAGTGGCAAGGGGGCTACATTTTCCGGTCAGGCTAATGTTATCTATACTGTTACTCTTCGGGATAAAAAGTTAATTTTGCAAGGTTATCAGGATAAAAAGGAATATGCAGTATTTAGTGATTCACTAAGTATTTTTTATTTCGATAGTATTAATAAAGTATATCCTTTTTATTTGTTTGATATCACCTATGGTAAGGGAAATTTCTGGCATAAGACAGTTGATCGGGCCTATCGGGGGGCTATAGAGGTTTTAGTTAAAAAAGGGACCCTGACCCTAGTTAACCGTTTGAGCATCGAGGAGTATCTTTATGGCGTCTTGTCAGCTGAAATACCGTATGCTTCTGGTAAGGAAGCTTTAAAAGCTCAGGCAGTTGCTGCAAGAACTCTTGTGTTTAGAAATCGTGGTCGTCACCGACACGATGGTTTTGATTTTTGCGCTGATGTGCATTGTCAGGTATATCAGGGGATGAGTGCGGAGACCCTACCAACAACTTCAGCAGTTGAGGAAACTAGAGGACAGATTCTTGAATTTAATGATAAGCCAATTGAGACTTTTTATCACTCTAACTGCGGTGGCTGCCTGGCTAGTGATGTTTTCGGCAAGGAAGAATACCTAGTTAATAAAATTGATTTTAATCAAGCTAATCTTCCGAGATTTGCTTATGAACGAGAAAGGTGGTTTATCGAATCACCAGAAACTTTTTGTTCTAAAAATTCTAGCGGCTACCGCTGGCAAAGAATTTATGATTCGGAAGATTTTCTAATTGCTTTTGGTTTTGAATTAAAAGAGGTAAAAAATTTCTTTTCGCATGAAATCGGAGAATGTTCTCATCATAAAAAGGTTGAGCTGATCAGCACAAAGAAAAAAAAGAGTTTAAGCGGGGGCTTGGCGATAAGAGATTATTTGGATAAACTGAGAAGCAGCGCTTTTATGGTTGAAATTAAGTCATCGGCCAATAAACTTTCTGAAATGTTTATTATTTGGGGGGCTGGCTTTGGTCACGGAACCGGTCTTTGTCAGGAAGGTGCAATTGGTATGGCTGATCAGGGTTATAACTATCAGGAAATTTTGCATCATTATTATCCCAAGACAAAGATAAATACGGTTTATTAAATCTTATAGCCCTAGGAGATATTTTTCTACTTTTTTACTAGAGTCGAACTCGCCTAAAGATTTCCAAATATCCTTACTTTCCATACAGAGATAAAGCGGGGTTTTTTGGTCGTAATTTCTTATCCAACCAGCCATTTTTTGATAAATTTCAGTTCGTAGAAATTTAGGATAGCGCAATTTTTTATCATCGCCGACAAATAGCTCGCCATAAAAAACATTACTTTTAGGAAAACGAAGTTCAGATATTGTTTTCAGTTGACGATTTGAACGTAAGGTCCCTAAACTTATCCAGGCAAAGGGTGGCTTTAACTGGGTATAGAGAGCCTTAATCAGTGATTGGTAGCTTTTTTCCCAGCTAGGATAGTGGATTATTGGATCAAAGTGAAAAGCAAGTCCGTAACCAGCTTGTTTAACTTTTTCGACAGCGGCTAAGCGCTGAACTAAACTGGCAGTAGCAATTTCTTCAGAGACGATTAAGTCAGAGGGATTAAGTGACCAGGAGATAATGATGTTTGGTGAAGATTCTAGTTTAAGAAGATTTTTAATAGATGCGCTTTTAGTTTTTAATTCAAAGAGGACGTTTTTATTTTTGAAATAGGGAATTAGTTTTTTTGAATACTCGGTAATTTCATCTAGGGCGAGTGAGTCACAAAATTCTCCGGTCCCAATTCTGATTGGATTTTTAAGTTTTTTGTAAAAGCTATCAAATTTTTCAAAAAAATCATCTAAATTACCCGGCAAAGTTATTCCCGGAAAGTTAGTATAATGTTGTAAGAAGCAATAAGAGCAGTCAAAGGGGCAGCCAAAGCCAAGATTAAATATCCAATAACCGCAACCGAGGTGGTTTTTTGTGCAGGGACAAGGTTTTAAAAAGTCCCACTTTTCTTTGACGATGAAAACGAAAGGTTTTTTTAGCTCTGATACGGTGAATTTGTGATTTTTTAAATAGTCACTGGTTTGTTTGATTTCTTCAATAGCTACCTTGGGAAATTTTTTTCTAAAGTTATCAACCAGAAAGCTATTTCTTACTTCTTTTTCGACTAATATTTTTAGGGGTTTAAATTTACTTTTCGGTTTCCAGTTAGCATCAATCGGTTGGCCTAATTTGTTCAGGAATAAGCTATTAGCTTCAATTTTTTGCTTTTTTGAACTAAGCGGAAACCGCCACTCAGTAAGAACTTTTTTTAAGCCAAAAAACTTATCGCGTCCAGAAATATTATTAATTTCAGGGTGAGCTTTAAGTATTCTTATTATTTCGGTTTCCGGGATATTTTCACGTCGGCTAATTTCAAAAATTAACCGACTGATTATCCTTAGTTGGTTCTGATTTACTTGGAAGTTAAAGGTTTTTTTTATATTTAGCAATAAGTCTTCGATATTCATTTGCTTCTTTTAGTTTATTTCTTTTTATAGCCCCCTTGATGTAAATTGTGCATTTTTGTTTTAATTCTCGATAGGTTGCCAAATAGTCAGTGTTACTCAACTTACCATTTTTAAGTATTTTTTCAAGGGCATAAATTCTAAAGGTGTCTATTGAAGGGTATTTTTTTGATTGTTGGTCAGAGTGACCGCCTTCTTTTATGGTTAAATGTTTTGGTATGAGAAATACCGGATATTTTGAAGTAAGCCTCAGAAATAAGTCATAATCTTCACAAACCGGGAGGTTGCTGTCGAAAAGACCTATTTTGCTAAAGACACTTCTTTTGATTACTGTTGTTGAAGGACTTATGCAGCATAGTTTTAAAGCCTGCGTAAAGACATGACCAGCTGGTTTTTTATGATATTTTTTTTCCGAAAGTAACCGGCCGTTACGATACCATATTTCTTCAGTATGAAATACCTTGTAGTTAGGGTATTGTTTTATATATTGGTGAGTAATCTCTAGCTTTTCGCGACAAAAACGGTCATCTGAGTCAAGAAAACAAATAAATTTGCCGTTTGCTTTTTTTATGCCTTTGTTTCGGGCGGCAGCCGGACCTTTATTTTTTTGATAGAAATAGTTGAGTTTTTTGTTTTTTAAAGCTTTTACTATTTCTTTGGTATTGTCAGTTGAGCCGTCATCAACCACAATTGCTTCGTAGTCAGAGAATGTTTGTTTTAGGACGGAACCTAGAGCAATCTTGAGGAAATCTTTTCGGTCGTAGGTAGGGATAATTATACTAAAAAAAGGTTTTTGTTCCATAGTATTTTCTGTTATTATAATTAGCGTAGGGTAAAAAGCAAGCTTTTTACCCAGCTTAAGCAAAGAGAGTATATATGAATCAAGGCGAAATCAACAAAGCTGAATGGGAAAATCAAAAAAATTGGCACGGTCCAAGCTGGATTTCTGTATACTACAGCAAAAAAGACAGCCGAGTTTTAGTACCTAAGCAGATACGATGGATGGGCCTGGGGCTAGAGAAAGCAACCCCAAATATTGGTAACCCGTTGGGGCTAGTTTTTCTTATTGCGGTTATTGTGGCAATTTTTTTGTTAGGTTTTATGCTATTTAAATTAGAAAAAGGGTAATTATTTAAAATAATAAAATGGAGGTAGTAAATGATAAATTGTCCTAAATGCCTTGGTAAATTAGAAGAGAAGAACGTAGAGAATGTAAAAGTAGATATTTGTTGGGTTTGCGAAGGAGTATGGTTTGATCGGGGTGAACTTGAAAAGGTTCTTGTCGCTGATTCAACAGATTTTAACAAAATTGATGTAGATCGTGATATTCTTGACGGCCAAGAAGCTAAAAAAATGCATGATGAGCTTGATAAAAAGATTAGTAAATGTCCTAGATGCACAAGCGACATTGAGCTAGTAAAGGAAAGATATCCTAAAGGAGTATCTGTGGATGCTTGCCCTGAATGTAGTGGTATCTGGCTCGATGGAGGTGAGATCCATAAGTTGAGAGACCGCACTCTAGTAAACATATCTGATAAAATTTATTCTATAAAGAGCATTTTTTCTAATGGCTTGCAACAGCTTATATATAGCAGGAGAAAACCTAAACCAAACCAATAAAATGAAATTTTACAGAATCCTTGGTTTATTAATAATTTTTGTTGCAAATAGCACGGCTTTTTGCTCTGAGGGTAAGCTTACCTTTATGGTTCAGGAGCCAAAAGGGAGCAACCTAGACTTAGTATCGTTTGAAGAGAAGCTGGTCGATTTTCCGTTTATAATTAAATATCCGGCTAAGTGGTATGTTCGAGAAGAGACTTCTGGCTTAATGTCGGGGCTATTCATCAGTCGTGAACCGGTGCTTAAGGTAGAGGATCAATATAAAACCGGAGTTGGGATTTATTATTTAGAAAATTATTTTTTTCGGACAGCTTCACCAGATTCAGAGTGGGGCAAAGGAGCTAAAAGCGTGCATTATGTTCCAAACTGGGATGAACAGAAAAACATTTATCTTACTAGTTTAAAAGAGCAGGGTTGTGTAATTTTTTCTGCCGTTGATACTATGGTTTCAACCTATCCGTCCTTAAAAATTGAATTTCAAAGTAAAGACTCTCGGATCATTACTTATTTTATTAAAAAAGATTTTGATTTAATTAATTTATTGCTTGAAGCCCCAGTAAAGGAATTTGCAGGTTATCAGAAGTTACTAGAATCAATTGTTAATTCATTCCAAATTACCGAATAAAGGGTTTTCGTAGTTAATCTTTTTGCCGTAGAACTGATTAAAGTCAGGAGCAATATAGTAGAAGCTAAAAGGGTATTGCTTAACTGCTTGTTTTATTTCAGACAGTAGCTTATCAGCGTAAGCTTTATAACTCTTTTCATTTTTATATACTTGCTCTATTTTTTTTGCTAATTCACTGCTTATATTTTCTTTAATTATTTCTGTTATTTTGCTGAAATTACCTTGTTTATTATGGTACAACTCAACATCGATTTCTTTAATTTCTTTTGGTATTAATTTTAAAATTTCTTTAAGGTTTGAGATATAAGGTATGAAAGGCCCGAGATGAATTCGTAAATGTACATCGGCCTTTATAATTTGTTTAATTGCTGAAAGTCGCTGATTAAGCGAGGGGGATTTTTTTTCAAATAGTTTAGTTATCTCGTCAGTTGAAAAGTTTAAGGTAAAAAATATCTTATTTTTTGAATTTTGAGTAATTAAGGATAAGTAACCAGCGATTAGATGAGATTTAGTAAGAATGGTGTAGGCGATGCGGTTTTGGTTGAGAATTTTCAGAATTTTCTCGGTTACTTTGTAATTTAATTCCTGATAGGGGAAACATTCAGTGGTTGATCCAAGAAGTACTCTTTTTGGTTTCTTATAAGCCAGCTCGTTTTCAAGTATCTGGGGGGCATTAATTTTTACGGTTAAAGAGTTAAAAAATGATTCCTTAGCTATGTTTTTGTTTTCCTGAGCGTAGCAGTAGAGGCATCCAAATTCGCAACCTTTATAGGGGTTAATTGTATAATCAGCGAGAGCTATCTGGGTTGGTGATAGGACCTTTTGGGTGTTGACGGTTATTATTTTCATTAGTTAGTAGATAAGGTTATTAATGAAGCTTTTGGTATAACGTATTTTTTCTTTCTTAACGAGGGCTAAGAATTTTTCTACTCTTTGTTTTGCTTGTTTTAGAGATTCTCCCTGAACAGGATAAGCGTTAAGATAATCAGAGAAGGGGTTGGCTTGAGCAATTTTTGGAATTAGTTTTTTATGTTTTTTAATAAAGCTGAGGGTTTCTTGAAAGTCTTGCTCATTTTCTCCGGGGTAGCCAAAAATAAGGCTGATTTCAAAATGTAATCCGGCTTTATTAAGAGTTTCGAAAAAGCTCAGGGCATTCGCTGAATCAAAACCCTTGTTCATTTTTTTCAACATTTTATCTGAGCCACTTTCAAGGCCAACAAAAAGATTGTAACAACCGCTAGACTTCATTAATTTAGCCAATTCTAGGGGAATTTTTTTGTCAACCCTAATTTGGGCTTCCCAGTTTATTTGAAAGTTATCATTTATTAAACTTTGACAGAAATTTTTTAACCAAGTTTTTCGGTAGTTTATTAATGAGTCTAAAAATACAAAGGAATTAGTTTGGTATTTAGCTTTAAGTAGCTTGATTTGACGAAGCATATATTTCACTGAATGCTGACGTACTTTTTTGTAAAGTAAACGCTCCGAGCAAAAGCTACATTGGTGGGGGCAACCGCGCAAGGAAAACAGTGGTAAGGTTTTAGAATAGTTAGAGGCATCAAGACCTGCGAAATCGTAAAATGGCAGATGATCAAGATCAGCTAATTCTTGATAGCGTAATATTTTATTTTTTCCGTCAGTAATTATATTTTCAAAGGCCATTTCGCCTTCGCCGATAACCCAGTAGTATCGGGGGTCTAATTTACCTTTTCTTTCTAAAGATAAAACTTCCGGTCCGCCAAAGATTATTTTTTTATTAGGGAAATTACTTTTTATTTTTTCAGCCAACGAGAATGAGAAATGGCTATTTCGTTTGGTGAGTGAAAAACCAACAAAGTCAGCACTTTTTATTTTGCTATACACATCTTCTAGTATTTCCGGATAGTGTTTTTCAGTTAAGGCAAAAAGGTTCTTTTCAAATTCTTTATTCAGAGTTAGCCAATTTGCTACTGTTTGATTGGTTCGTGTAAACAGGTTGATATTTAAATCAATTATTCCGGTAGCAATACCTTTTTTTTCTAAATAGTTTCTTAAATAGATCAGTGAAAGTGGAGGGTTTTTTAACCAAAATGGCGGAGCCTGAATGATATAGACTAATTTTTTCATTGCTGTATAATTATAACACAAAATGCCTGAATCACTCTATATCCACATTCCTTTTTGCAAGAATAAATGTTTCTACTGTGATTTTTACAGTATTACTTATGAGTCTGAACTGGCTCAGAAATATATTGGTGTATTGTGTCAGCAAATTGAAAATGCTAGTGCTGATTTTAAGACTATTTATATTGGCGGAGGTACTCCGAGCGTTTTAGATCTCCGGTTATGGCAGAAACTTTTAATTAGTTTAAGAAAGGTGTCTAAAAATTGTCAGGAGTTCAGCTTAGAAGCAAATCCTGAAAGTTTAGATAGCGCTAAGCTTGATTTATTTCTTGAAATGGGAGTTAATCGAATAAGTATTGGCTTACAATCCCTAGATGATCGAAAGCTTAAGAAATTAGGTAGAATTCATTCGGCAACTGAGGCAGTTAAAAAAGTCGAACAAGCTAGGGCTAGAGGTTTTCGTAATATAAGTATTGATTTGATTTTTGGAGTCTGGAACGAGAGCTTAGAGGGTTGGCAGAAGGAGTTGGCAAGGGCAGTAAAACTTTCGGTGGATCACATTTCACTTTATGGCTTAACCTATGAGAAAAATACCGACCTTTTTAGAAAATTAAAAAGTCATCAGATAAAACCGTTAAATGATCATATTATCGCCGAGATGTATAGCGACAGTGTTAACTATCTAGCCGAGCAAGGATTTTTGCGTTATGAGGTGTCTAATTTTTCAAAAGCCGGTTATGAGTGTCGACATAACCTTAACTATTGGGATAATGGCCCTTATCAAGCTTTTGGACCCTCGGCAGTCGCCTATCACAATGGCTGTCGTAAGCAGTATATTTCGGATCTTTGCTCTTACGTTGATGGTTTTGAATCGGCCAAGCAGATAGTGGCTACTAGCGAAGAACTTAACCCTGAGTTTCGAGCAAAGGAAACAGCAGCCATAAAGATAAGAACCAGGACGGGTATAGAGTCTGATTGGTTTAAGCAAAAAACTGGTTTTGACTTTTTTGCCCTAGAAGCTAAGGTTTTGGCGGAGCTCAATACAGAAGGTTTGGTGGCTTATCGGGGTGGCAGGGGTAAGTCAAAAACAATATTTTTGACTGATAAGGGTTTTTTGTTTGCCGATAGAGTTTCTTCGGCTTTTCTTTAAATTTGAAGAAATAAGCTCAAAACCGTTGCCATTATATATAATATTTAACTGGTCTTTTTGTAGTAGATTTTTTTCAATCCAATGGTATAATTATTTGGCTTGAAATCAGTCAATTAAGCTATTTTTATGAAAGTAGATAAGAAAAAGCTAAAAAGCATTGTTTCGCGTTTTGCCAAAAAGAATATTTTGGTAGTAGGGGATCTTATCCTCGATCACCATATTTTTGGCAAGGTCGACCGTATTTCTCCGGAAGCTCCAGTTCCGGTAGTCTGGGCCCGGCAGGAGAGCTTTACCTGTGGTGGCGCAGCCAATGTCGGCCTTAACTTAAGGGCTTTTGATTCGGGAGTGAGCCTTTCTGGGGTAATCGGAAAGGATCACTTTGGCAAGACCCTATTTTCGCATATTAAAAGTAGAATGATTGGTACTGATCTTATTGTTAAGGATAGTAAGCGGCCCACCACCTTAAAGACGCGAATAATGGCTCATCATCAGCAGGTAGTTAGGGTAGATTGGGAGTCGGTAGAATTTCTTTCTTCTAGAATTAATCAGGCAATTTTAAGCAAAATTAAAAGTAATATTGATGATTATGATGGAGTCATTATTGAAGATTATGGTAAGGGTGTTATAAATCCTAATTTGGTTGAAGAGCTGGTGAAACTTTGCAAGAAGAAAAAAAAGATAATTACCGTTGATCCCAAGGAAGAGCATTTTGATTATTATGAAAATGTGACTGCACTTACCCCTAACCTTAATGAAGCTCAGGCAGCAGTTAATACTAAGATACGCAAGAAAAAGGATATAGAGTTTTTAGGTGAGATTATTATGAAGAAATTAAACCCTAAGGCATTACTGTTGACTCTTGGCGAAGATGGGATGATGTTGTTTACTGGGTCAACCCCACACCATATACCAACTCAGGCTCATGAGGTTTTTGATGTCACTGGGGCCGGTGATACAGTGATTGCCGTTTTCACTCTTGCTTTAAGCTGCGGCGCTACCTATAAGGAGGCAGCCATAATTTCTAATTTCGCTGCCGGAATTGTAGTTGGAAAGCTTGGTGCAGCTACAACGAGTAAAAAAGAGCTTTTTGAAAAAATAGATGGATATAGCAACTAAAGTAATTGGAGTTATACCAGCTCGCTATGAGTCAACTAGGTTATCTCATAAGCTGTTGCGTAATTTAAAAGGTAAGCCTCTTATCCAGTGGACCTGGGAGGCAGCCAAAGAAGCACATCAGCTTGATGAGCTTATTATTGCTTGCGATCATTCTGAACTTAAAAATTGCGCCGAGAGTTTTGGCGCTCAAGTTGTCTTAACTTCTCCGGCTCAACCTTCAGGTACCGACCGAATTGCTGAGGCAGTTTCTGATTTGGATGTAAAAATAGTTGTGAATATCCAGGCTGATGAGCCGTTGATTCACCCTTCGATAATTGATAATTTGGTTCAAGAGATGTTAGCTAATCCGGATATCTCAATGACCACGGCAAAGACAAGAATAGATCAAGATCAGGAAATAAATAACCCAAACGCAGTCAAGGTTGTTTGCGATAAGGATGGCTGGGCAATATACTTTTCACGTTTTGCAATTCCTTATTATCGTGGTCAGAGCACAGATAGGAATTATTATAAGCATTTAGGTATTTATGCTTACACGAAAGACTTTCTTTATACTTTTAAGAATCTTGAACCTTCAGCCTTAGAGAAGGCTGAGAAGCTAGAGCAACTTAGAGTTCTAGAGTCTGGATACAGGATAAAGGTTATTGAGACTAAGTTTAACTCTTGGGGAGTTGATACTGAAGAGGATTTACAACAGGTTGAACGTATCCTAATTGAGGGAAAGTAGGGGTAGATGGTTATTTGGGAGAAATCCGAATGAAACTAAACAAGAAATTTGTAGTTATCGCTGGTCCTTGTGTAATCGAAAGTAAAAGTTCAACTTTAGAGATTGCGAGCTATTTAAAGGAAAGTTTAAAGGACTACCCGGTTGAATTTATTTTTAAGGCTTCCTTTGATAAGGCAAATCGTACTTCCTTGGGTTCTTTTAGGGGGCCGGGCTTAGCAAAAGGCATAAAAATATTGGAAGAGGTTAAAAAGAAGCTTGGCTTACCAATTCTTAGCGATGTGCACACTCCTGAACAAGTTGGGCAGGTAAAAGATGTTTTGGATATTATTCAAATACCAGCCTTTTTGTGTCGGCAGACGGATATAGTTATTGAGGCGGCTAAAACTAAAAAAACCGTCAATATTAAAAAAGGTCAGTTTATTTCGCCAACCGATGTTAAACATATTTTAAAAAAGATAGAATCTACCGGTAACAAAAATATTATTATTACCGAAAGAGGAAGTTGTTTCGGCTACAATAATTTAGTAGTTGATTTTAGATCATTTTTAATTATGAAGAAGTTTGGTTATCCGGTAATTTTCGACGCAACACATTCTTTGCAGCGACCATCGGCCCGTGGTGGAATTTCTGGCGGGGATCGGGAATTTGTTCAACCGATGAGTCTGGCTTCGGTTGCTTGTGGAGTGGATGGTCTGTTTTTGGAAGTTCACCCGGACCCTGAAGAAGCCTTGTCGGATAAATACACTTCTTATTCTTTAAAGAATCTGAGTGGGTTAATAAAAAAGGCTATGGGCTTGAGAGCGGTAGTGAAGGAAAGGTAGCAAGATGAAACGTTTTAAAAGTAAGGAAATATTAGATTGGGCCGATGAAGTGCTATCGACCGAGATAGCCGGCATTGACAAACTTAAGAAGAGCTTAAATCAGAAATTTCTCGATGCGGTAGCCATTCTTTATGGTTGTCGCGGCAGGATCGTAGTTACTGGAATGGGCAAAGCCGGTATAATCGGCCAAAAATTTTCAGCTACTCTTTCTTCAACTGGGTCATCATCGTTTTGGCTTCATGCTGCTGAGGCAGTTCACGGAGATTTAGGCCGAATAAAAGATAACGATGTAGTGGTAGTGTTATCTTATAGTGGAGAGACCGACGAGATAAAACATCTAGTTCCTTTCATAAAGAAAATTGGCGCAAAAACAATTGCAATTACCGGAAGAGTTTCATCTAGCTTAGCTCGTTATTCGGATAGTGTTATCAGCGTTAAAGTGGACAAGGAGGCCTGCCCTTTAGGTTTAGCCCCGACGACTTCTACTACGGCAATGCTTGCGGTTTGCGATGCTCTCTCGGTAGTTTTACAAAAGATGAAGGGATTCAAACAGAAAGATTTTGCTCTTTTCCACCCACGGGGATCTTTGGGCAGGAAATTACTTTTGAGTGTCAAAGATGCAATGCGTACTCGAAAATATAACCCGGTAGTTTCTGAAGATGCTTTAGTTAAAGACGTACTTTTAAAAATAACCACTCTCCATGCTGGAGCAGCTTCGATAGTAGACAAGACTGGTCGTTTGGTTGGCATTTTTACCGATGGGGACTTAAGGCGTAATTTAGAGCGTTATCCACAACTGCTAAGGAAACGGGTAGCTTTAGTCATGACTAAGGATCCGACAGTGGTGAAAGATACGGATTTAGCCTCCCAGGCTTTGCGAATACTAGAGAAAAAGAAGATTGATGAAGTTCCGGTTGTTGATGCTAAATATCGGCCGGTAGGCATGCTTGATATCCAGGATTTAATCGCCGCCGGAATTATTTAAGGATTAAATTATATATGGCGAAAAAGGAAATAGTCAACAAGTTATTTAAAAATATTAAACTGTTAATTCTTGACGTAGACGGAGTTTTGACTAAAGGTGAGATTATCTATGATAATGAGGACAGAGAACTTAAGATTTTTAACGTTAAAGATGGCTTAGGCGTTTTTCTTTTACGAAAATTAGGGATTAAGACAATTTTTCTTTCAGCTCGAAATTCAAAAATGCTTAAAAGGCGTGCTAAAGATATGAGGGTGGCTGAAGTAATAGGCGGAATCATGCCTAAAGAGAAAACACTTGGTGGAATTAAAAGAAAATATAAGGTAAGCGAAAAAGAAATTTGTTTTATTGGCGATGATTTAATCGATTTAGGAATGATTAACAGGGTAGGCTTAGGTATTGCCGTTAACGATGCGCCGCCAATAGTAAGAAAAGCCGCCAGCTACGTCACTGCAAAAAATGGTGGTGAGGGTGCGGTTAGAGAAGTAGTTGATCTAATTATTAAATATCAAAAATTAGAGAAAAAAATCTATAGAATTTTAGAAAATCCGAGGTAAGTTTTAGTTTTTGCGGTTGACTTTATGAGGTAATTTGATATAGTAGGCTGTTTATGAAAAGCATTTTTATTGCAATTATTTTTATTTCTATAGCTGTGAATACACAAGCCTATTCGCAGCAAAAAATTAATGATTTCTATCTTTCTAACTTTAAAGAGGATGGTACTCATGATTGGGAAGTACGTGGGGTTGAGGCGATGGTTTATGATGAGTATGTTGATATTGAGAAAATGAATGCTCATTATTACCTTGAGGACGATACGATTCAAATAACTTCAGATAGCGCCCGCTTGAATAAGGAAAATATGGACGTTCATCTAGAAAACAACGTAAACATTACCAATAAAGAAGGAGCAAGGATAATTACTGATTCTTTAGATTGGCAAAATAGTAAAAACCTTATTCATACTCAAGATTGGGTAAAAGCGACCAGAGATGAAATGCAGATAACTGCACAGGGGATGAGCGCTGATACCGAGATGCAAAGCGCTGATTTTAAAAAAGACGTTGAAGTTAGTTTTCCTGATCAGGAGACTAAAATCCCGATCACTGCTAATTGTACTGGACCATTAGAGATTGAATATAGTGAGGGAAAAGCAATTTTTCATGATGACGTGGTGGTTACTCATGTTCAAGGTAAGGTTTATTCGGATAAGTGTACTTTATTTTTTAATACTGAGACAAAGGCAATAATTAAAATAGTTTCTGAAGGTAATGTAAAGATTTTTCGTGACGGTAGCGAAACTTATGCTGAGCAAGCAACTTATTTTGGTCCGGAAGATAAACTTGTTTTAGAGGGAAGACCGAGATTAATTTATTACATTGAAGAAGGAAACAGTAGCTTAGGCGGACTATGAGGTTACTTGAGGTTAGCGGTTTAACAAAGTCTTACGGACCTAAGACCGTAGTGCGCGAAGTTTCGCTTTCAGTTAAGAGAGGCGAGATCGTTGGCTTGCTCGGACCAAACGGAGCTGGAAAGACTACGACTTTTTATATGGTTGTTGGGATAATCGCTCCGGATAAAGGGCATATTCTATTTGATAATCGTGAGATAACTTCATTTGCTATCCATACTCGGGCAAAATTCGGGATCGGTTATCTTTCACAAGATCCTTCGGTATTTCGTAAGCTCAGCGTAGAAGATAATATTATGGCGGTTTTAGAAACCTTACCACTTTTAAGGGCAGAGCGTCGCAGGCGGCTAGAAGATTTATTGAAAGAATTAAACATAGCCCATTTACGTAAAAGTAAGGCTTATACTTTGAGTGGTGGCGAGATGCGGCGGCTTGAGATTACTAGGGCTTTAGTAACTAATCCTTCATTTCTTCTTTTGGATGAACCTTTTTCGGGCATTGATCCGATTGTTGTTGGCGAAGCCAAAGAGATAATTTCTGAGCTTAAAAATAAAGGTATTGGTATTCTTATTACTGATCATAATGTGAGAGAGACTCTTTCTATTACTGATCGGGCATACTTAATTTCCGAAGGGAAGATTCTAATTTCCGGTAGTTCCGATGATCTAATCAATCACGATGAGACTCGCAAAGTTTATTTAGGTAAAGATTTTCGCATGTAAAATAACGGGGTGAATAATGAAAGTAGAAGTAAAAAAAATTGATAAGCTGAAACGAAAGCTTGAAATTAAAGTTAGCGGCGAGGAATTTTTAAAGGAAAAAAAAGAGGCTTATCAGCCACACCTAAAAAGTCTCAAGGTTCCGGGATTTAGGCCGGGAGCTGCGCCAATAGATATTATTGAAAAGCATCATGGAGCACTTCTTAGGGACGAGTTATTAAAGAGAGTCTTGCCGATTTTTTATGGTCAAGCTTTAAAGCAGGAAAGTATATCTCCAGCTGGCTATCCTGAGATTTCTGATGTCGAGCTAACCAAAGATGCTTTGTCGTTTTCGGCAGAACTCGAGGCAAGACCGGAAATCGAGGTTACTGAGGCTAATTATAAAGGAATAAAGATTAAGGATAAAAAAATTGAGATTAAGGCTCAGGACATAGAGAAGGTTATCACTAACTTGCAAGACGGGGTTAAAAAGGTTATTCAAAAGAGTCTTGATGATGAGGAGTTGTCACGTTGGGCTTCTTATCCGGATAGTTCATTTTTGCGTGAAGCTATAAAGGGCCAGCTATTTGTTGAAAAATTACGCGAGCGTAAGCAAAAAGTCGAGCAGCAAATAAGGACCCATCTTTTAAAGGCGGTAAAAATAGATATACCTAAAAGTGAAGTCGAATATTACCATAAGCAGTTGCTTGACCGTGAAATTTATAATTTACAGCGTCAGGGGATTCCTGAAAAAGATATAGATAAATATAAAGATGATTTGAAAGAGAAATTATTACCTATGGCTGAAGAGGAGATAAAATTAACTTATGTTTTAGAGGCGGTAGCTAAAAAAGAGAATATCAAAACTGAGGCTAATTTAATTGAGGTCGTATTTGGGTTTATCTTAAGTCAAGCTAAGTACGAATAAGACAAGAAGGGGGTAAGCAAGGATGAAAAACCAAATGTATGTTCCAATGGTGATTGAACAGACAGGAAGAGTCGAGCGTGCGTATGACATATATTCTCGCCTCCTCAAAGACAGGATTATTTTTATCGGTACGCCAATCGATGACAACATAGCCAATGTCGTGATTGCTCAAATGTTATTTTTACAGATGGAAGATGTCAATAAGGATATCGGAATATATATTAATACTCCGGGAGGGGTTATTACTGCTGGCATGGCCATTTACGATACAATGCAGTTTGTTAAATGCGATGTTGCGACTTATTGTGTAGGCCAAGCAGCTTCGATGGGGGCTTTGCTCCTTTGTGCTGGAGCAAAGGGTAAACGTTACACTTTGCCTAATTCACGGATTATGATTCATCAGCCTTGGGGTGGAGTTCAGGGAACGGCTGAGGATATTTCAAGACAAACCGATGAGATTTTACGTCTTCGGTCAAAAGTTAATGAAATATTATCGTTTCATACTGGAAAATCATTAGACAAGATTAAGCAAGATACTGATCGGGATTATTTCATGAGCGCAGATGAATCAAAAAAATATGGCATCGTAGATGAAGTAATAAATCCGACAAAACAATCTAAGAAAAAATAATAGTTTAGCAATTGATTGGGTTAGATGAAGAGTGTTAAAAAGATAATACCCTTAAGGGGTACTTTGTGCTTAGGATTAGCCAAAGTTTAAAATTTGCTAGGAGTTAGCTAATGAATTCAGTTTTGGTCGGTTTACAGTGGGGAGATGAAGGCAAGGGGAAGATAATTGATTATCTTTGTCGCCATAGCGATGTAATTGTTCGCTTTCAGGGTGGCAATAATGCCGGACACACAGTAGTTATCGGTGGAAAAAAGTTTGTTTTTCACCTGATACCTTCAGGTATTTTACATAAAGATAAAATTTGCGCTATCGGTAATGGAGTTGTTGTCGATCCAAAAGTTTTGATTGAAGAAATTACTTCTTTGAAGAAATCGGGAGTAGTTGTATCTAGTCGCAACCTTAAAATATCGCCTTTTTGCCATATGATCATGCCTTATCATCGAATCATGGATGCTTTGCGTGAGCAGGCTAGATTTCAGAAAATCGGTACGACTAAAAGAGGAATTGGACCCTGTTATGTCGATAAAATAGCTCGTTGCGGCATCCGAATGATTGATTTTATTGACGATAAAGTTTTTCTTGAAAAGTTAAAAAGCAATTTGGTCGAGAAAAATACTATTTTTCGAAAAGTTTACGCTAAAGCTGGTTTTTCAGTTTCCGATGTTTATAAAGAGTATCGGCAGTTAGCCAAAGTTTTAAAGCCTTATGTTTGCGATTTAACTGATTATTTTTACAATTTAAAAAGTAAAAGATTCTTATTTGAGGGGGCTCAAGGTACTTTTTTGGATATTGATTTCGGGACTTATCCATTTGTAACTTCTTCATCGGTGATTGCTCCGAATGCTCTTCTAGGCTCTGGTCTTGGATTCGTGCGCGTAGATAAAACCATTGGTGTTGCTAAAGCCTATACTACTAGAGTTGGTGAAGGGCCTTTTCCTACTGAGCTGCAAGGAAAGTTTTTAAACTATTTTAGAAAAGAGGGTGTTGAGTTTGGAGCAACTACTGGAAGGCCGCGTCGTTGTGGTTGGCTAGATTTAGTGTTGTTGCGGCAAGCGGTTCGGATTAACAATATAAGTGAATTGGTTCTCACGAAACTTGATGTTTTAGACGGATTAGATAAGATAAAAGTTTGTGTTAAGTATTCAAATAATTCTAGTGTTTCCAAAAGGTTTCCTTATGAATTATCTGGTTCTAAACCGATATATAGGGAATTTAAGGGATGGATGTCTCCGACAAATAATATTCGTAGCTTCAAACAGCTTCCTAAAGAGGCCAGAAGTTATATAAAGTTTATCGAACAGTTTTTGGGGGTAAAGTCCACATTTATTTCAGTTGGTGAAAAAAGATCAGCAATTTTAAAACGATAAAGGAGTGAGTTTATGAATTCGATTTTAGTAGTTTTCTTTGGGGCATTTTTGGCAATTAGTTTTTGTGGCTATCTTATTCGTTGGATATTTAGTCAGCCCGAAGGTAATGAGACTATGAAAACCATCTCGGGTTATATTTTTAAAGGTGCCAAGGGCTATCTGAGACAACAGTATAAGGTAGTTTCTATTTTCTTTGCTGTGGTCTTCGTCGTTCTTCTAGCAATGGCACTTAAAGGTTTTTTAGTTATATTTGTTCCTTTTGCTTTTTTAACTGGTGGTTTATTTAGTGGTTTTTGTGGTTGGTTGGGGATGTATGTAGCAACTAAGTCTAATGCCCGTACTGCTTATGCCGCTCAGCAAAGTTTAAATAAAGGCCTGCGAGTTGCCTTTAGTGCTGGTACGGTTATGGGCTTTATGGTCGTAGGTCTTGGTTTGCTTGAGATGGCCAGTTGGTTTGTTATTTTGAAATGGTACTATGCCAGTCATGCCTTACCTCAAGGAAGCGATCTTTTAACCGCTATCACTTCAACCATGCTTTGTTTTGGGATGGGTGCATCTAGCTATGCTCTTTTTGCTCGTTTGGGCGGAGGTATCTACACTAAGGCGGCTGATGTTGGTGCTGATTTGGTGGGAAAAGTAGAAGCCGGGATTCCCGAAGATGATCCCCGAAACCCAGCCGTAATTGCCGATTTGGTAGGTGACAATGTTGGTGATGTTGCTGGAATGGGAGCTGATCTTTACGAATCATACGTTGATTCAATTGTGGCCACTATGGCTTTAGCCGCAGCTGCCGGTTTGGGTATAAATGGTGTAATTACTCCGTTACTTATGGCCGCTTGTGGAGTTGTCGCTTCTCTGATTGGATTCTTCTTTGTGAAGACTAAGGAAAATGCTACTCAGAAAACATTATTGCGGGCTCTCCGCAAGGGAGTTTGGACGGCATCCGCTTTGGTAATTGTATTTTCTTTTTTAGTAGTTATTTTTGTTTTAGGCAAAAGCTACATTGGAATCTTTGGCTCAGTTATAATTGGTCTTATGGCTGGAGTTTTTATCGGTCAATTTACTGAGTACTTTACTTCAGCTGTACATGGCCCGACTAAGGCCTTGGCTGAATCTTCAAAAACCGGTCCAGCTACTATGATTATTGAAGGAATGGCCTTAGGTATGCTTTCACCGGTAGGGGCAGTTTTTACTGTCAGTTGTGCTATTTTGGGAAGTTTTGCTGTTAGTGGCGGTTTTAGCAATTTTGGAATGGGTCTTTACGGTGTAGGTATCTCAGCGGTTGGGATGCTTTCTACTTTAGGTATAACTTTGGCTACCGATGCTTATGGCCCAGTTGCCGACAATGCTGGAGGGATTGCTGAGATGGCCGGATTACCTAAAGAGGTGCGTGATCGAACCGATCAGCTTGATTCTTTAGGCAATACAACTGCTGCAACCGGAAAAGGGTTTGCTATTGGTTCAGCAGCCTTAACTGCTCTAGCGTTAATAGTTGCTTATCGTGACCACGTTATCCACGAAGCAGTGCGTTTGGGGGTAAATGTGTCAATGGATATAAGCCTTTTTGACCCTAATGTGATTATTGGAATTTTTATCGGTGCGATGATGCCTTTTGTATTTTGCGCTTTTTCTCTGCAAGCAGCAGGAAGAGCTGCTGGGACAATTATTGAAGAGGCCAGAAGGCAATTTCGTGAGATAAAAGGTTTACTTGAGGGTAAAGCAGAGGCTGATTATTCACGCTGTGTTGTTTTAACTACTAAAGCTGCCCAGCGTCAGATGATACTTCCATCGCTTTTAGCGATTATTGCTCCTATCGTGGTTGGGTTATGTTTGGGGGTAAGAGGCGAGGTTGGCCTTTTAGTTGGAGCTTTATCTTCGGGATTTGTTTTAGCTATTTTTATGGCTAATTCCGGTGGTGCTTGGGATAATGCAAAAAAATATATCGAAGCCGGAAACCTCGGCGGTAAAGGTTCTGATTCCCATAAGGCTGCAGTTTGTGGCGATACAGTGGGGGATCCTTTTAAGGATACGGCTGGACCATCATTAAATATTCTTATTAAGTTGATGTCGATGGTCTCTATAGTATTTAGTGGATTAATCATTAGTTACAGTTTTTTTAAATAAGTTGGGCGATTTTTTTCTAAATAAACGCCAGGCAAAGTTGGGGCAGACTCTTATTTCCGGGTTTTTTGGCCTAATTTCTTAATTTTACCTTCCTTTGAAATCCTCTAAATTTTTGATATAATAAGCCCCTTATGGATAAGAGTTATATTCACTATCAAGATAGTTTGAAGCTTAAAGAGCGAGAGTGGGATGAGCTCTGTATACGCTGTGGTGGCTGTTGTGGGGCATACGATGATCCTTGCAAACATCTAAGGGAAGATGAAACTGGTTCGTTTTACTGTGAAGTTTACGACCAACGTTTCGGCACCCAGAAAACCGTAAGCGGAGAGGCATTTGACTGTGTTTTGGTTAAGCAAATATTACATACTTACTGGAAGAAGGATCATCTTTGTGCGTACAAGCAGTACCTGAAGATGCCTTGGAAGACGTCTGATTCAAAAAAAAACATTTAAAATGTCAAAAACTAAAGCAATAAAAGGTGTTAATCTAGGTAGCTGGCTTCTTATGGAAGGTTACATCCTCGGTGGTCGAAATATTGCTGAACATATTTTTAAGAGAAAGTTTCAAAACATATATGGTCAAAAAGAACTTAGGAAATTCGAAGTTTGCTTTAGAGATAATTTTATAACTCAAGGAGATTTTAAGAATATCTCTGATATTGGGGCTAGGGTTGTTCGGCTACCCTTTAACTATCGCTTGATAGAGTCAAAACCATATTGCTATTGTGAGCGTGGCTTTGCTTATTTAGAAAGAGCATTTTCTTGGGCCAAAAAATACGGTTTAGGGATAATCCTAGATCTTCACGCTGCCCCTGGTGCTCAGAATTGCGATTGGCATGGTGATAGTGCCGGTCAGGCTTTGCTTTGGGATAAGAAGCAATATCGCCAGAGAACTTTTTGCCTTTGGGAAGCCATAGCAGATAGATTTAAGGATGATAAGTCTCTGATTGGGTACGATGTTTTGAATGAACCGGTGTTAGGAAAAAGGAGCAACCAGGTTCTTAAAGAGTTTTATCGGGGAGTTATAAAACATATCCGAAGAGTTGACAAAAAGCACACGATATATTTAGAGGGTAATAATTGGGCACAGGAAGTTAATTTTTTGGTTGATTTAATAGATGCTAACACGGCAATTAGTATTCACACCTATCATCCATTAAGTTACACGTTTAATTTTGAGCCTTTTAATAAGTTTCCGGGAAAGATAGACGGGCAGCTGTGGAATAAAGATAGAATGTATAGATATTTAGAGCCTTACTATAAGTTTTCGTTAAAAAATAAGGTTAAAATTTTTGTAGGAGAGTTTGGGATTAACTGGCGGGGAGGTTTTTTTGGGGAACGAGAGTGGCTCAAGGTCATTTTGGGTGTTTTTGAAAGTTTTGGTTTCGAGTATACTTACTGGACTTATAAGGCAGTTTCTCAAGCAGCATTTCCTGATGGGATTTATCAATATGTTAATAATTCTCCATATCTTCAGAGGGAGGGCCCTGAGTATGGCTGGGAAACCTATCTAAGGCATTGGGGAAAAAATAAAAAAGATGTTATTAATTTCTGGAAAACAAAAAATTATCGGCCCAACGAAAATATTATAAAAATACTAAAAACCTATTTTAAAAAATGATAGTACCAGCATTACTTACTGATCAGAAAGATAAGCTTATTGAGATGACTGAGATTTGTTCTGAGTTTACTGATTATGTTCAAGTTGATATCATGGATGGAGTATTTGTTCCTTCCAGGAGTATAACTATTAAAGATTTAAAAGGAGTAAAATTCCCAGTTAGGTCCGAGGCCCATCTTATGGTTTCTGATCCTTTAGCTTGGTTGGACGTTTTTCGGAAAATCGGTGCCGAAAAAATTATTTACCATTTTGAAATTGGTGGAGATCAGCAAGCTTTAATTTCCAAAATTAAAGAAGAGGGTTTTAAAGTAGGGGTTGCGCTTAATCCACCAACAAATATAGATGAACTTAAACCGATATTATCTGATATTGATTCAGTTCTTTTTATGTCGGTCAATCCCGGATTTTATGGAGCTAATTTTATTCCTGAAGTTTTGGAAAAAGTAAAAAGTTTCAAGTCTGCTAATCAGAATATTAAAATCGGAATTGACGGAGGCATCAAATTATCCAATGTTAAGGCGGCCAAAGAGGCTGGTGTTGACGATATCTGTGTGGGAAGTGCAATTTTAAAGAGTGATTTTCCTAAAAAAGCATATGAGGAGTTTGTTAACGTAGCTTATGGCTAAAATTTTACGAATTTTTATTTTTATTGTTTTAATTATTATCCCAATAGTCTTTTATAGTTCTTTAAATAAAAGTGGGGATCACTCCAAGTCTTTACTTGATTTAGGCAAAGATCAACCGTCACTCAAACCGTCAATAGCATTAATTTTTGACGATTTAGGCGGTAGCTTAACTGAGTTACGGGAAATATATTCTTTAGATATTCCACTTACGGTTTCGATTATACCCAATTTGAAGTTTTCAAAAAATATCGCCCATATCGCATCGCGTTGCGGGTTTAGTGTTTTTATCCATTTGCCAATGGAGCCAAAAAAAAGTGAGAATTATAGAACCGACCAATATCGGTTTATTAGCGGTAGCTTGAGCCAACGTGAAAATAAATCTTTGTTGCGTAATTATCTGAACTCGATAAGAATTGCGATTGGAGTTAACAATCACATGGGCTCAATGGCTACTGAGGATAGGGAGTTAATGAGTATTTTTGTGCAGGCAGTAAAGAACAAGGGGTTGATTTTTGTTGATAGTCGTACTTCGCTAGATTCAGTTGCCTACGAAATAGCTCATCGTGTCGGTTTGCCTTGTGGTTATAACGAAGGTTTCCTAGACGCTGTTAACGATTTGGATCATATGCAGAAGCAAATAGATCAATTGTTAAAAAAAGCTAAAGAAAAGGGAAAAATAATCATCATTGCTCATCCGCGAGCAGGCACAATAGAATTTCTTAAGCAAAGGGTAGCGGCGCTAAAGGAAGAAGTAGATTTTATTACCATAAAAGAATATTTTAAGCCTTAGACTTAATAAATGAAGAAGGTCTTATTGCACATTTGTTGTGGCGTTTGCGCTCTTTATTGCTTCGAGAGGTTGCGCAAAGATGGTTTTTCGGTAGAAGGTTTCTTTTTTAATCCTAATATCCACCCTTATTTTGAATATCTAAAGCGTCGACGGGCTGCTGAAATTGCAGCTGAAAACTCCGGTATTTTAATGCAGGAAGGAAATTATCGCATTTTTGATTGGTTCAAAATTCATAAACCTTACCATGAAGACGTTGAGGGCGGTCTCAGGTGTGAGTCTTGCTATCGAATGCGCCTAGAGAAAACAATGGCTTTATGCTGTGATAAAAATTACGATTACTTTACGACAACTTTAACAATTAGTCCGCATAAAAAGAGTAGTGTTGTTTTTAAGGTTGGTAGTGATATCGGTAAGGATAAATTTTTAGCTATTGATTTTAAGAAAAAAGATGGTTTTAAGAGAACTATTGGTCAGGCTAAAAAATTAGGTATTTATCGACAAGGCTACTGCGGGTGTGTATACAGTAAGAATGAAAGAGAGATTCCACTCATTCAATAGCTATCTGCAAAATATTTTTGGTGAACGAGTTCAGCGGATAAGCCTCGACGCTGGTTTTGGATGCCCTAATATTGATGGGACCCTAAGTACCCAGGGCTGTATTTATTGCAACAATAAGGGGTTTTCTAAATTTGCTCGCAGTAATTTACCTTTAGAAGACCAAATAGCAAATTCTGTTGAGTTTTATAAAAAGCGTTTAGGAGCAAATAAATTTATTGCTTATTTTCAATCTTTCACCAATACTTATGCTGATCAAGAAACGTTAAGTAAGCGATATGATCTTATAAGGAAATTTCCTCAGATAGTCGGTTTGTTTATTTCTACTCGTCCTGATTGTGTTAATGAAGAGAAAATGAAGCTCATCGCTAGCTACAAGAAGGATTATTTGGTCTGGGTCGAATATGGGCTGCAGACTACGCAAGAGCCTATTCTACGGTTAATAAATCGCAATCACAGCTATGAAGATTTTCTCGGCGCTTATAAGTTAGCCAGAGATTATGAAATTAATGTCGGTGTACATCTAATAATGGGTTTACCGACATCTAGTTATGAAAATGTGATTGAAGACGCAAACCGTCTTGCTAAGTTGGATATTCAAGGAATAAAATTTCACATTTTTCATCTTTTACGGGGAACTCAACTAGAGCTACTACACAAAAAAAATAACTTTAATTTTTTAACTCAAGATGAATATGTAAAAAATATTTGTGACTTTTTAGAATTAATGCCGACCTCTTTAGTAGTTTTAAGGCTTATTTCTAATGCTCATCCTGATTATTTGATTGCTCCTTCTTGGATTAATAATAAACATGCTGTGATAGAGCAGATAAGAAAAGAATTAGAAAATAGGGGGACTAGGCAAGGCTATCGTTATGAAAGTGTTTGTAGCTAGAGTTACTGAAGGTAAAATCGTTGTTGCCGATGAGCCGATTGGTTCAATTTTAAAAGGTATTTCTGTTTTTGTAGGCTTTGAGAATGGTGACACTGAAGAAAACTTATCGGCAATGGCTGAAAAAGTTGTTAATTTGCGCATTTTTGAGGATAATCAGGGTAAGTTAGCCTATTCAGCTAAAGATAAGGGCTATGCAATATTAGCGATACCTAACTTTACCCTTTGTGCCAGCGCTGACAAGGGTCGTCGGCCTTCTTTTGATAATTCGATGCCTTATCAATTAGCTGAAAAGTTTTTCGATGATTTTGTTTTAGTTCTCAAAACTTATGGTTTAGAGGTTGAAGAAGGAGTTTTCGGCGCTCATATGAATATAAATTTAGGGCTGGACGGACCAGTGAATATAGTGCTTGATAGTAAAAAATAAAATATATGTTTCCAATCCTTTTTAAAATTGGCCCACTAACGATATATACTTACGGTTTTTTTGTTTTTCTCGGTGTGCTTTGTGGATATTTTGCTTGCAGCTCCCAGGCCAAAAAAGAGGGCATTGCTAAGGACGAGTTTAGTGATATTTTCTTTTGGGTAATTGTTTTTAGTTTTTTAGGAGCAAAATTGCTTTATCTCTTAATTGAATGGCGATATTTTTTAAAAAATCCTTTAGCACTCATTCGAAGTGGATTTATTTTTTACGGTGGGATCATTGCTGGTTTAGCGACAGTTTATTTTTTAGCGAAAAGATATAAAATAAAGTTTTTAAAATTAATTGATTCTATAGTAATTGGCATTCCTTTAGCTCATGCCCTGGGGCGGTTAGGATGCTTTTTTTACGGTTGTTGCTATGGAAAGCCGACTAAGCTTTGGTGCGGAATATCGTTTCCTAAAGAGTCTCCGGCTGGTTTAAGTGGTTTAAAAGTTATCCCTATACAATTAGTTTCAGTTGTTTCGCTAGTTATTATTTTTTTAATTCTTTTGCGAATTGCAAAAAAGAAAAGATTTTCCGGAGAGATATTTTTATCCTATGGTTTTATTTATGGGATTTTTCGTTTTGTTGTCGAGTTTTTTCGTGGAGATCCGCGCGGTGAGATTATTTTTCTCTCAACTTCGCAGTTGATTTCTCTTTTAGTGATATCGCTGAGTGGTTTCTTGTTTTATCGTTGGCGGCGGAATTATTGATTAGTAAATAAAAGAAGGTATAATAAGCCTATGCTTAAAGTAGTTTTAGCCCAAATTAACCCTACGGTGGGGGCCTTAGCCGAAAATTGCGCAAAAATAATCAGCTATATAAAACGGGCAAGAGCCAAAGGTGCTGATATCGTTGTTTTTCCGGAATTATCCCTGATTGGCTACCCCCCGGAAGATTTATTACGAAAAAACCATTTTATTTCAAAAAGCAAACAGTTTTTGAGTTCAATCGTAAGGAACTCGCGAGGGTTGATAGCAGTTATTGGGTTTGTCGATCAAGAGGGGTTAAATCTTTATAATGCCTCAGCCTTAATCCAGGATGGCAAGATTTGTGACGTCTACCGTAAGGTTATCCTTCCTAATTATGGTGTATTTGATGAAAAAAGGCATTTTAGTCCCGGAACTGCCTTGTCTGTATATAATTTCGGCAACTATAAGTTTAGTGTAACTATATGTGAAGATATTTGGCAGAAGGAGACTGTTAGTTTATTAGAAAACTGTGATTTAGATTTTGTTATTAATATTTCTGCTTCACCGTTTAATTTAGGCAAGATGTCTCAGCGAGAAAAGGTTTTAGCACAGGCTGCCCGGCGCTTAAAGAGTTTTATATTTTATGCTAATTTAATCGGAGGCCAAGATGAGATTGTATTTGATGGCACAAGTAAGGTTATATCCCCGCAGGGCAAACTAATAGCTTGTGCAAAAAGATTTCAAGAGGACTTGTTGGTCTTTAATCTTAACCGTAAGAAAAACTATCCAACCAAAAAAATCAAGGAAGAAGCTGCGGTGGAGGCGTTCTCGGCCTTAAAGCTTGGTCTTTATGATTATGTTAATAAGAATGGTTTTAAGAAAGTTGTTGTTGGGGTAAGTGGCGGAATTGACTCAGCAGTGGTGGTTAGTTTAGCGGTGATAGCCTTGGGTAAAGATAATGTTTCAGCATTGCTTATGCCTTCGGTTTTTACCTCAGATGCTACTTATCGTGATGCTAAAAAAATATGCGAAAGTTTAGGAATTAAATACTATATTGTCAAAATTAATGACATTCTAAATGCTTACTTTAAGGATCTTTCAGCTCACTTTAAAGGGAAAAAGCCGGACATTACCGAGGAGAACCTTCAGGCCAGGATTCGTGGTAATATTTTAATGGCCTTTTCGAATAAGTTTGATTATCTTGTTCTCAATACTGGGAATAAGAGTGAAGTTTCTTGTGGTTATTGCACTCTTTATGGAGATATGGTTGGAGGATTTGGTGTTTTGAAGGATGTGCCAAAACTTTTAGTTTATAAATTGGCGCAACAAATTAATAAAATTAGTTCAAAAAAAGTTATTCCAGATTCGGTAATCAAGAGACCACCCTCGGCTGAGCTTAAAAGCAATCAAAAAGATACTGACAGCCTTCCCGATTATAAATTACTTGATGCGATATTAAAGTTTTATGTTGAGGATGATTTATCTTTGGAAGAAATAGTTGCTAAAGGCTACAACAAGGCTGTGGTCCGGCGAGTTATTACTATGGTTGATTCGAATGAATATAAGCGGCGTCAGGCTCCGGTAGGCATAAAGATTACCCCGCGGGCTCTTGGTAAAGATCGACGTATGCCAATTACTAATAAGTTTTCTCAATAAAATGGTAGTTGCTTTTATTGGAATTGGTTCAAATTTAGGCAATCGGGCCAAGAATATAAATAGCGCTTTGGATAATTTGGGCTCAGTTTCAGGAGTTAGGGTTGTAGCGATGTCGTCAGTTAGCGAAACTCAGCCCCAGAAAGCTTGTGGGCCTAATTATTTCAATGCAGTAGCAAAGATAGAAACTGACTTAGAGCCTCAGGTGCTTCTAGGCGTTTTATTGAAAATCGAGCAGCTTTTAGGACGTCAACGGCCGTTTAAGAATGCTCCTCGGACGATTGATTTAGATATTCTTTTGTATGGTAACAGAATAGTGGACAGTCCAGAACTTATCATTCCTCATCCAAGAATGTTGGAGCGGGATTTTGTTTTAAATCCACTTTTGGAAATCGAACCAAAGTTTAGAGAAAAATTTAAAGATGTTTGTAAGCGGTGATATAAAAAAAGTACGTAAAGCGCTAAATTTAGCCAAAACAAAAAAAAGAACTGTAGGGTTTGTGCCTACTATGGGTGCATTACATGCTGGACATATGTCTTTAGTCAAGGCTGCCCGAAATCAGTGTGAATTCTTAGTAGTGAGTCTTTTTGTTAATCCAATTCAGTTTTCTCCTAGTGGAGATGATTTTAGGGAGTATCCTCGTAATTTCAGGGGCGATAAAAAGTTACTTCAGGCCCAAGGGGTAGATTTAGTTTTTAATCCTTCAATCAAAACTATTTATCCGGATGGTTTTTCTACGGTCGTCGAAGAGCACGACTTAAGTAATAATCTTTGTGGGCTTTCGCGTCCAGGTCATTTTAAGGGAGTTTGTACGGTGATTTCTAAGTTGCTTAATGTTGTCCAACCAGATATAATGTATTTAGGCCGAAAAGATTATCAGCAAGCTCAGATTATTCGGCGGCTGATTCGAGATTTAAATTTCTCAACCAAAGTTAAAGTATTATCGATTATCAGAGATAAGGACGGACTAGCCTTAAGCTCAAGAAATCGACTCCTAACCTTTAAAGAACGAAAGGATGCGGTAGTGCTTTATCGAGCTCTCAAGCTTGCTAAGAAGAAGATTGTTGAAGGCCAAAGAAATTCAGCTCAAGTGACTCAGAGTATAAGAAAATTAATTGCTTCAGTAAGATCAGCCAAGATAGATTATGTCGAGATAGTTGAGACTAAAAGTTTAAAGCGAGTCAATAAGATTAGAGGCAGAATTCTAATTGCTTTAGCAGTGTATATTGGAAGGACTCGTTTGATCGATAATATTATTTTAGATGTTAAATAAAAAAAAGGTAAAAATCGGTATTGTTGGTTGCGGGGCTATTGGCGAAGGCGTCGCTTTATTTATCAACAAAACTTTAAAGCACCAAGCTAAACTTTCAGCCTTAGCTGATATGGACGAGCTTAAAGCAAAAAAACTAAGTAAAAAGTTACGACCTAACCCACAAGTTTGTGATATTGACAATTTGATTAAAAAAGTTGATTTGATTATTGAAGCGGCCTCAGTGGATGGTGCTCGGTTGGTACTATCTAAGGCTTTGAAATATAAAAAAGATGTAGTAATTTTAAGCGTCGGTGCTTTGATTAAAGATTTTTCTCTACTGCAGAAGATTAAGCGGGCAAAAATTAATATTTATCTTTCATCTGGTGCTATTTCTGGCGTCGATGGCTTGGGGGCATTGAGCCTAGCAAAAATAAAAAAGGTAACACTTACAACATCTAAGCCTCCGAAGGGTCTTATTGGAGCGGATTACTTAAAGGATAGAAATATTAATCTAAAGAAGCTAAAGAAGGAAAAAGTGATCTTTAGAGGTAATGTTCGTCAAGCAATTAAACATTTTCCGAAGAACATAAATGTTGCCGCTACGATACTTATTTCAACTGCTTTTAAAAATGTTGAGGTCTGCATAAAGGCCGATCCAAAATTGAAGCGTAACATTCACTGCATAAGAGTGGAGGCTGAGGAAGGAAACCTAGATATGAGCATTCAAAATGCCCCTTCAAAAATAAATCCAAAAACTAGCGCTTTAGCGATTCTTTCCACACAGTACCTTCTTAAGAAACTTTTTTCTCCTTTCAAAATAGGAAGCTAAAAAATAATAAGATTCACTAGTAGTGATCTAAATTAAGGTCAGGTAGATATTATGAATGAATATATAGTTATAAAGGGTGCCCGAGAGCATAACCTTAAAAATATTAACTTACGGATACCTAAAAATAAGTTAGTCGTTGTGACTGGACTTTCTGGTTCTGGCAAGTCTTCATTAGCTTTTGATACTATTCATGCTGAAGGTCAGCGGCGTTATGTGGAAAGTTTATCGAGTTATGCTCGTCAGTTTCTTGAGCAACTTCAGAAGCCCGATGTTGAACATGTCGAAGGCTTATCTCCGTCAATTGCTATTGAACAAAGGACGGCCGGAGGATCACCGCGTTCAATCGTAGCTACCCAGACTGAAATTTATGATTATTTAAGATTACTTTTTGCCCGAATCGGTAAGCCACATTGTTATAAATGTTCCCGAGTGATTACCCAACAAACTTCTCAGGAAATAATCGAAAAAATCATTTCTTTACCGAAGAATCATAAAGTTTTTATTCTTTCGCCGGTGGTCAGGGGTAAGAAGGGCAGTCATCATAATCTTTTTAGCCGTTTGTTAAAGGAGGGTTTTGCCAGGATACGCCTTGATCGAAATATCTATGAGCTAAGCGATAAGATAGTAGTTAATAAACATAAGTTGCACAACGTTGAGATCGTTGTGGATAGAGTTTTAATATCGGAAAAGTATAAAAAGCGAATTGCCGATTCAGTGGAAGTGGCTCTTAAATATTCCGGCGGCTATTTATTAGTTTACAATGAGACGACTAAACAGGAGATTTTTTTTAATAGTAAGTTAAGTTGTGTTCATTGCGGAATTTCTTTGCCAGAAATGGAACCACGAATGTTTTCATTTAACTCACCTTACGGAGCTTGCCCAACCTGTAATGGTTTGGGTATAAAATTAGAGTTTGATCCTGATTTTATAATTCCCGATAAAACAAAAACTTTAAGGAACGGAGCGATTGAGGCTTGGCGTCGGGGAGGTAAGGGCTACATCATGTATTATCGGGCCCTTTTGGGGGCTTTATCCCGGGAAGCCGGATTTTCACTCGACAAACCATATGAAAATTTACCCCAGGCGACACAAAATTTAATTCTTTATGGCAATCAAAACGTTTATGTTTGGGATAAGCCCTTTGAGGGGGTTATCCCTCATTTAGTAAGGATTTTTAAAACTACTGATAGTGAATACCGCAAGGCCGAGATTACTCAGTATATGTCTAAGCTACCTTGTCCCAGTTGTTTAGGCAAGCGTTTGCGCAAGGAGTCACTTTCGGTTTATTTAGGGGGTAAGACAATTTGGGATATAGTTGAGATGACCATTGCTGAGTGTGAGATTTTTTTTAAAAAAATTAAGTTAACTGCCCAAGAAGTGGCGATAGCTAACTACATAGTTAAGGAAATAAACAAACGCTTGCTTTTTTGTTGCAATGTCGGTCTAGTCTACCTTTCTCTGGACCGATTGAGTTCTACTCTTTCTGGTGGTGAGGCTCAGAGGATACGTTTGGCCACTCAGGTCGGCTCAGCGCTTTCAGGAGTTATTTACATACTTGATGAACCGACAATTGGGCTGCATTCTCGAGATGATAAACTTTTGATCGGGACGCTTAAAAGTTTAAAGCAATTGGGCAATACGGTTATCGTTGTCGAGCATGATGAACAGATGATTGCAGCAAGTGATTGGGTTATTGATCTTGGTCCGGGTGCTGGAGTCAAAGGCGGAAAAGTAGTCTATTCTGGGCCAAAAAGTGAACTTACCTTGAGTAATACCTTAACTGCTCGTTATCTCACAGGTAAAGAGGTGATTAGTCTCCCATTGAGTAGGCGACAATATAAAAATAGGCCAACCTTAAACATAAAAGGTGCCGAGGAACATAATTTAAAAAATATAAATGTAACCGTTCCCTTAGAAACATTTATTTGTGTTACCGGAGTCTCTGGTTCTGGAAAATCGACTTTGGTTGAGGATATTATTTACAAAGCTTTAACCCGACATCTTTATGATTCGCGGGCTAAGCCGGGAAAATTCAAGAAAATTATTGGCTTAGAGAATGTCGATAAGGTTATCATCGTTGATCAGTCGCCAATTGGCAGGACTCCGCGTTCAAACCCGGCTACCTATGCCGGGGTCTATACTTATATTCGTGAGTTTTTCAGCAAGCTTCCCGAGGCAAAGATGAGGGGGTATAAGCTTTCTCGATTTAGCTTTAATGTTTCTGGTGGTCGCTGTGAGGCTTGCCGGGGAGAAGGAATAAAAAGAATCGAGATGCACTTTTTACCAAATGTTTATGTACCTTGCGAGGTTTGTGAAGGAAAACGTTTTAATACTCAGACTTTAGATGTGGCCTATAAAGGTAAAAATATATCGAATGTCTTGGAGATGAGTGTCGATGAGGCCTATGAACTTTTTTTTAATCTTCCACGGATCCGTAATATTTTACAAACTTTAAAAGATGTAGGTTTAGGCTATATTACCTTGGGTCAATCTGCCACCACACTTTCGGGAGGAGAGGCTCAAAGGATTAAGCTCGCCGCGCAACTAAGAAAAAAAGCAACCGGGAAAACCATATATATCCTTGATGAACCGACGACGGGCTTACATTTCGATGATGTCAAAAAGCTGCTTTCAGTATTGCAGCGTTTGGCTGATAAGAAAAATACAATTTTAATTATCGAACATAACTTGGATGTGGTAAAATGTGCTGATTATATTATTGATTTAGGGCCCCAGGGTGGAGAGTCCGGTGGGAATATAGTTGCTGTCGGTACACCGGAAGAAATAGCAGCTTGTAAAGCTTCCTATACCGGAAAGTTTTTAAAAGCTAAGTTATCTCTTAAATAGATAGTCTGATCGATTCGATTAAGAGTCAAATGCTAAACAGTGTTTACAAATTAAAACGTTTTTTATTGGGGATTTTTATTATCGGTCTAACTTTGTCTTCATTATTGATGGAGGTGAGTTTAGCCAAAGAGATTGAGGGTGAGCAATTTCGTACGGCGGCTAAGGCTTTTTCTGATCAATTCTACGATGCTTCACTTTCTTTATTTGAGAGATTCATTGGAGACTTTCCTGAAAGCCCCCTAACTATTAAAGCAAAACTATATCTAGCTAAGTGTCACTATTATAAGCAAGATTATCGAAAAGCTCTGAAGATTCTTTCTGATATCGAAACTGAGGTGAAGTCTGATGGTATTTCTGACGAGTTATTTTATTGGCTGGGTGTTATTAACTTCAAGGGAAGGGACTTTGATAAGGCGGTTAACTACACCAAAAGAGTTGTTGATAACTATCCGGACTCAGAGTTTAGGTGGCCGAGTTATTATTTATTAGGTCAGAGTTTTCAAGAAGGCGAAAACCCTAAGGCTGCAAAAAAGGTTTTTTCGGATATTGTTGAAAAGGCTACAGATAGCGAAATTGTTCAGGATGCTTACTTGCAGCTGTTTCCGATTTATCTAAAAGAGAAAAATCACTCTCAACTTATAGCCTTAGGAAGAGAATATTTTGAGAAATTTAGCCGGAGCCAAGAAATTGCAAAGGTTTATTTTTATCTTGCAGAAAACTACTATACTCAAGCTGAGTGGGATAAAGCTGAGGACTACTATCAGAGAGGATTGCGTGGTCATCCCGACCCAGAGCTTTTAGATTTAATTTATCAACGACTAGGGTTTACTTATATCGAGAAGGATAATAGTTTTGAAGCTAAGATTTCTATTGATCGAATAAAAGATAAAGAGTTGCGACTTTTTTCTCAAGGGGCTTATTACTTTAGGTCAAAAGATTTCATCCAAGCCTTAGAAACTTTTAACATGTTTATTCGTGACTATCCCCAGGGCGCACATATCCAAGAAGTTTATCTAAATAAGGCAGATGTTCTCTATGAGCTGGGAAGGTTAAATGATGCAGTCTATACATACAGATATATTTTGAATAATTCATCGAGATCAGATAACCTTGAGGTTATTAACAAGGCTCATTATGGTTTGGCTTGGAGCTATCTAAAGAGTGGTAAATTTAAAAAAGCAATTGAGGAGTTTAAGGATACTTTAGAATATGCTTCTAATCCAGTAGTTAAGGCAAGTTCACAAATTCATATTGCTGATGCTTACCAAGAAATGGGTAAATATGTAGAAGCTTTAAACATTTATAATGATATTTTAACAAATTACCCGAATACAATATACGCTGATTACATACAGTTCCAAATCGGCCTCACTTTTTTAAAAAAGAAAGACTTAGAAAAGGCCTTCATGGCTTTGAATAATCTTAAAAATAATTTTTCTTCGTCAAAACTTGTTCCGCAAGCCCAATACTATTTAGCTGTAGGATATTTTTCTCAAGAAGATTATTTTGAAGCTAAAAGTCTCCTCGAAGACTTTATTGACAAGTTTCCCAATGACGATCTTATCGCCAAGGCGTACTATCTTCAGGGTAAATGCTTTTTTAATGAAAAGGATTATCAAAGGGCTTTAAGGATATTTAAAGAAGTAGTAGCTAAATTCCACGATCGTGACATAGAGGAACTTAGCTATGTTGACTTGGGTATAACCTATTTACATCTATCTTTGAATGAAGCGGCCAAGAAAACATGGGTTCAGTTTTTAAAAAAATACCCCCAGTCAGAGCATCGAGCTTCAGTAATTCTATATTTAGGGGGTCTTTATGAAAAAGAAAGTAATTTTATTGAGGCCGAAAAGAAATATCGTCAGGTGTTGCGTGATTATCAGGACTCTTCTTGGGGGCAGGAAGCCAGGCTTGCCCTAGGCCATCTTTATTGGAACCGAGACGATTTGGAAACGGCTGAGGAGCATTTCAAAGCTTTAGCTAAGGAAAATGTTCCAGCAGCTTTAAAATCTAAGTTGTACCTAGCTAAAGTTTATAGCCAAGGCCAAAAGCATGAGGAGGCTTTAGCTATCTACGAGGAGCTGATTGATTCTAAGTCTCCGATAACAAAAATTGCTTTCTTTGAGAAAGCTTTTCTTCTTAAGGAGATGAAGCTTTACTCTGAGGCAATAGTGATGTTTAACCAAGCAATTGTTTTGGATGTTGACAGCCCAGAGCTGCGTTTTTCTTTAGGAATTTGTTTAGAGAAGACCGGAAAATTAAAAGATGCAGTTGAACAATATCTCAAGGTAATTTATAATTTTCCTGAAGATAATGATGCGGCTGCTGACCCACAGGATAAAGGCTATAGGGTTAAATCGTTTTTTAGGGTTGCCAGAATTTACGAAAGAGATAACAATCTTGAAGAGGCTAAGAAGGTTTACCAAAAAATAATTGACCTAGGCATTGAAGAGTCAAAAATTGCTCAGGTCCGGTTAGAAGCACTAAAAAATTAAAGGAGATGATACGATAATTGTTCAATGATAGTTGGTGAAAACTCTGGATTATCAGTAGAATAAATAGATAGTCACAGAGTAGATAGGTTATAGGTTGTATTGTTTTTCTGGGGCTTAATTGACCCCGTAAAGGA